>JABDIW010000496.1 GCA_013003515.1 Acidimicrobiia bacterium | reverse complement strand
CTCTCGATCGCGTTCGGGCGGGGGCCGATCCAGCCGAGGTCAGCGTCGATCACCGCCTGAGCGAAGTCGGCTCGTTCGGAGAGGAAGCCGTAACCCGGGTGGATGTGGGTGGCGCCACTCGTCGCCGCTGCGCCGAGAATCGCCTCTGTTGACAGGTACGACTTCGCGAGCTCGGCCGGACCGATCCACACCGCTTCGTCCGCATCGGAGACAAACGGTGCATCGGCATCGGGGTCGGCGTAGACGGCAACGGTGGGCACGCCCCAGTCCTGACATGACCGAATGATGCGGCGCGCGATCTCGCCACGGTTGGCGATAAGGACCTTCATAGGCTGTGAGGGTGCGGAAAGGTGCATGGGCTACATCCGATACACGAGCTTGTCGGACGCAGCGGGCGCGTCCTGGCGGGCGGCGAGTGAGATACACAGACCGAGGATGTCTCGGGTGTCGAGCGGGTTGATCAGCCCGTCGTCCCACAGGCGAGAGGTCGCGTAGTACGGATCAGACTGTTCCTCGTACTGCGCCCTGATACCGGCCTTGATCTCTGCGATCTCCTCTTCGGTCGTCGTTGCGCCTTTGAGCCCCCCGAGGCGGATGTCTGTCAAGACCGTCTCCGCCGTGTCGGCGGCCATGGTGGCGATGCGACTGTTCGGCCAGGCGAACAGGAACCGCGGGTTGAATCCACGCCCACACATGCCGTAGTTGCCGGCTCCGTAGGAACCGCCGATGAGCACCGTGAACTTGGGGACTCGAGCGTTGGCGACGGCGGCGACCATCTTGGCGCCGTTCTTGGCGATGCCGCCGCGTTCGCTGTCGCTGCCGACCATGTATCCCGACGTGTTCTGCAGGAACAGAAGCGGGATGTCGCGTTGTTCACACAACTCGATGAAGTGGGTGGCCTTGAGCGCGTCCTCGCTGAAGATGATGCCATTGTTCCCGATCACGCCCACCAGGAACCCGTGGATGCGCGCGTAGCCGACGACTATGGAGCCGCCCCACTCGGGTTTGAACTCGGAGAA
>JABDIW010000474.1 GCA_013003515.1 Acidimicrobiia bacterium | reverse complement strand
GCGCTGGCTCGGGAAGTCTTCGGGATCGAGGTCTGAGCCTCAGCCCAGAGCGTGGGGATCTGCGGCGTAGAGGTCGGTGGCGCCACACACCCGGCAGGTCCAGGCTTCGAGGGCGGATGATGCCCAGCCGTGGGTCGGGTCATCGACGCGGGGCTGCACCTGGAGATGGCCGGTGACCGCTGTTGGCATCATGAGACCGGAGCACCGCACGCACATGCGGTTTACTGGTGAGGTCCGGTTCACTGGTGCTGGGTACATGACCATGATTGCTACCTACACAAGGTATCGGACGAACGCGTTGCGTAGTTGACACATATTCGGAGCGCATCCGCGATCTAGTCCCGGGTGACTAGACACGGAATGTGTCCCCCCTTCTCCCGCTTGCGGGGGAAGTCCCCGAGCGTCAGCGAGGGGGATGGGGGCCGCAGCCCGAGCCTGCTCGGGCGAGGATCGGTGAAGTACAGGGAACCGACCGCACGACCCTCTCCCCCCAACCCCCCTCTCCCGCAACCGGGCGAGGGGGGCAGCCGGACTTGTCCTCCACCTAGCCGCGCGGCGTTGAGCGGCCGAGCGCAGCGAACGGGTTTCGAAATCGGAGTGAGCGACAGCCATGGGAGACAAGTGAATCCCCCCTCCCCCTCGCTGCGCTCGGGAACTCCCCCCCAGTCTGGGGGGAGAGACTTCGGGCGAGGGGGGCAGACGTCACGTCACCTCATGAAGCGTTTGTTCTGCTTGGTGAGGAAGGCGGTGTCGAGGGACTCCTGGGGGAAGAACTGGCCGGGGGCCTGGCCGTCGACGGCGTAGTGGTAGAGGGCGGTCTGGAAGATGGCGCTCAGAGCGGCCATGGTCACCGAGACGAGCAGGATCCAGACGACGGCCAGGATGATGGCGCCGAACAGGACTGCTCCGGTTGCTCCCCCACCGACCGCAAGAGCGATCAACGCGATGCCGGGGAGAACGGCGACGAACCCGATGATGCCGAAGCCGACATTGGCGGCGACGTTCTCGCCCCAGGTGCCTTTAAAGAGGTTGGCCGAACGTTTGATGGCATCGAAGGCGCCGACCCTTTCGACGACGAGGACGGGGAGGACGAGGAAGGTCACGAGGGACCAGGCCAACCCGACCAGAGAGAGGGCGAGCTGACCGACGAAGCCGGCCCGCTCCTCGAGCGAGCGAAGGATCCACGACACGGTCGCCGAGATCAGTGCCCAGGGAAGGATGTGACCGGCGTCACCGAGAGCGGAGCGCAGCGCCGAGCCGATGGTCGGGTCGCCGCCAGTGAGCCGGTCATGGGCGGCATGGACCAGCGCGGCGTTGAAGAAGATCGTGATGTAGGCCGCAACGAAGTAGAAGACGGCGAACATGATGTAGGTGCCGGTGCCCGGTTCCTCCAGGTTGCCGGAGGCGAACAGCGGCAGGAAGAACGACACCGCAACGGCGATCGTCACGATGCCTGAGATCACGGGCAGAACGATCAGTTCCTTGTCGTGGCTCAGGACGTTCCAGGAGGCCTTCGCCAGCTCCCAGGTGTTACGGATGCGACCCATCGGGTGTCCCCTCTCTCGATGACGAGATGGTATCGGCCCAAGTCAGGATTGGGTGGCAGTCTCCACGAGGGAACGCACCAGACGCTCGATCTGGTTCACGTACCGCTCCGAGATGACCTTGTGGTCATCGTCGAACTCGGCGTCCGACCGGGCGATGTACACCTGGATGTCGTCGACGACGGGTGCCTTGGTGTGCAACAAGATGTCTCGCAGGTGGAGCTGGGACCGCAGCGCCCCGAACCGTCCGCCGACACCCAGCATGGCCACCGGCTTGTCGTTGATGGGGGCATCGGCTCCGCCCCGTGACAGCCAGTCGAGTGCGTTCTTGAGAACCCCGGTCACCGAGTAGTTGTACTCGGGGCTGGCGATGAGAACCGCGTCGGCATCGGTTACGGCCTGACGCAACGCCGCCACCGGCTCGGGGAAGCCGACCTCTTCTTCCAGGTCGAAGTCGTAGAGGGGGATGTCGTTGAGCGGGTGGATGGTCACGGTCGTGCCGTCGGGGGCGACATCGGCCGCCACCCGGAGGGCGGCTGTGTTGTACGAACCGGAGCGGAGGCTCCCGGAAATGGCAAGGATCTTCATGGCGCTGGACCATACCCCCGGCCGATAACCAACCAGGGCCGTCAGACGCCCCAGACGACCGAGATCCCGTCGTCGACATCGGGCAGGGGCAGGGACTCGGCCTCGGCCCCGATCACGTCACGGTCAGCCCGGTTCAGCCGGCGCCACGACGTCAGGCTGACGTTGGCCTTCGACCGCCGCCAGGTGCCGACGATCTCGCCACCCTTGAGGATGGCGCCCGGCCACACCCGTGGCGTCCACAACATGTCGCGACGGGCAGCGTCGGGGACGAGGAGTTCGCGGTCGGCGCCCTGGAGCAGGTAGTAGGCGTCCCCGCTGGGAAGGAGTCGCGCCGGAGCCGGTTCCTGGGTCGGGGACCGCAGGGTTTCTTCGTCGCGTGCGAGGAGCCATGCGTCGCCGAGAGGCGTGCGCACGGGGATCGAGTTCAGCGACTCGAACGTGGCCCTCGCAACGGCCACTGTGATCCCCGCCCAGCCGGCGAACGAGGGCGCAGTGCTTGGCCCGAAGACACGGAGGAATCGGCGCGCCATCTCCTTCCGGGCCTTCTCCGGCTCGATGTCGGGAGGCGGCACCATGCGAACGGTCGGTCTCCGTGCCCCGTCCCAGTGGATGAGCACTCTGCCGGTCAAAGCGGCGTAGCGGAGGCTGTTGGGCGACACGCCCAGCGCCTTTCCCGCGTCGCTGTAGGTCATGGACTCGGCACCGAGCAGAGCCTGGAGGCGGTCTGCCGTCTCCTCGGCCCGCCGGCGTCTCGGGCCCTCCTCGGGGAGCCGGGCCACGGTGAACATGGCGACGTCTTGCTGAGCCACCACATAGGCGCTGAACCTGGGACCCCACACCTGGACGAGGGGTGGCTGGTGCCAGATCGTCGGGACGGCACCGTCGACCCGGGCATGGATGGAGAGGAGGGCGGCACGCGGCATGCTGTCCTGTAGGCCGGCCCACGCTGCCTGGCGCAGCGATCGCCGCCCCTTCGGGAGACGCTCGTCGAGCCCGCCGACGCGGCGCCGAAACGAGAGCACCTGGTCGCGACTGACCTTCAGAGGCGTCATGGCGCAGGACCATAGACCTCGCCAGGAATCGCGGCACCGGGCCTCCGTACACTGAATCCATGGCGATCAGGTACCGGCCCGCCACCGACGACGACATCGACGCCATCCATGCCGTCGTTCGCGCCGCCGAGACGTTCGACCGCATGCCGTTGGCGACCCCGCGAGACGAAATCGTCGAGGACTTCGCCGCTCCTGACCTCGACAGGAGCCTCGACACCCTGGTCGCCGTCGACGAAGGCGAGATCGTCGCCTACTCCCTCGTCTACCCGCTCCCCACCGCGACCGGCAAGCAACGCACGTTCGGATTCGGGTCCGTCCATCCCGACCACCGGGGCGGTGGCATCGGTACCCATCTGGTGGAGTGGCAGACCAGGCGCGGGACGGAGATCCTGTCCGCCACCGACACCGGTGAAGAACGGGTACTCCGCACCTTTCTGTGGGAGTGGCAGGCCGAGGCACGAGAGCTGTACGAACGCCACGGGTACCACCTGGCCCGCTGGTTCCACACCATGGTGCGGCCGCTCTACCAGCCCATCCCCGAAGCTGCGGTGCCCGACGGTCTCGCGATCGTGGGATGGTCGGAGGACTGGTCCGAAGAGACGCGGCTCACTCACAACGCGGCGTTCCGCGACCACTGGGGATCGACAGACAACTCGCCGCAGTTCTGGGCCCACCGACTGGCGTCCTCGGGCAACCGGTCCGACCTCCATCGGCTGATCGTCGACGGGGACACGGTCGTCGGGTACGCGCTCAACGCCCACTTCCCCGACGACGAAACCGTCACCGGACGCCGTGAGGGCTGGATCGAGTTGCTCGGCACCCATCCTGACTATCGGGGCCGGGGGGTGGCCTCGGCACTCATCAACGAGTCGCTGCGCCTGTTTGCCGCCGAGGACTTGACCCACGGCGCTCTTGGCGTCGACTCCGAGAGCGAGACGGGCGCCCACACGCTGTACGGAAGGCTCGGTTTCGAGACGTTGTACCGCTCGACGGCCTATCTGCGCCGCTACGAGAACAGCCCATGACCTATCGATGGGGCATCGTCGGAACCGGCCGCATCGCCGTCGCCATGGTGGAAGGGATTCGTGATGCCGGTGGCGCCGTCGACGTGATTGCGTCGTCGTCGCCGGAACGAGCCAGCGCCTTCGCCTTCGAGCACGACATCCCGACGTCGGTGTCGCCGCACTCGGCAGCCACCCACACGGCGGTGGACGCTCTCTACATCGCCACGACCAACAACCTGCACCATCCGCTGGCGATCGAAGCTCTCCAGGCC
>JABDIW010000463.1 GCA_013003515.1 Acidimicrobiia bacterium | reverse complement strand
GCATCATGTTGCGCAGGTCTTTCGGCATTCGTCCCATGAGCAGAGGATAGGCCGGGTGGTTCCCCAGACCGGCCTAGTCGGTGACGACCTCGCCGGACAGCATGTCGATGACGAGCGCCTCGGGATCCTCGGTCGCGGCGGGGGCGTCCTCGAGCTCGGCCTTGTCGGGGACCGCCGCCAGGACTGGCTCATCATGTTCGTCCGCGGCGGCTTCCTCAGCTGCCCTGAACTCCATCGTCAGGGCCGCACCGATCATCTCGTTGATCGCTTCCGAAACCTTGGCATGCAGCGAAGCGTCCTCACGGAGCCGTTCCAGGTGGAAGGTCAAGTGGTCGGGCACGTCGAACACCACTGCCGAGCCTTCGATCGCGACTGGAGAAGCCTCCTTGAGGAGAGCATGCCGGCTGGGGCCGGCACGCTCCCGCATCGTCGCCACCACGGCCGGCCAGATCTGCTCGATGGTGGCCAGGTCGACGGGGTCTGCCTCTGCCTCGGGGCTTGCGGCGGGCTCCTCAGCGGGCTCCTCGGTGACTTCTTCGGTGGCTCTCTCGGTGGCGTCCTCACCTGGTTCCTCAGCGGTCTCGCCGGCGTCGGCCGACACCGGCTCCGGCTCCGGCTTCTTCGAGGCGACGGTGTCATCGGGGGCCGACGTGACCGGGGTCGGCACGCTCTCGAGAGGCGCCGGCGCCGCCTGGGGCTCGGATTCGACGGGGGCGGCAGTTCCGGCTTTGTCGGCGCGCCGCATGCGGTCCTCGATCCGGGCGATGCGGGCGCCGAGAGAAGCGGGATCGATGGCGGTGTCGGGGCGGGTGAGGCGCAGCACTGCCAGTTCGAGAACGAGCCGCTCCTCCCTGCCCTGCCGCAGGTGCATCAGGGCATCACCCAGGTGGTCGACAGCACGGAGGACATCGGCAGCAGGCATCGCCTTCGCCAGGTTTCGCCACTGGGCGAGGATCTCGGCGGGCTCGTCGACGACCTCCTCGAGGTTGGGCGCGTACTGGGCCAGGAACACACCGCGGAAGAAACCGACGGAATCAGCGGCGAATCGCCGCAAGTCGGCTCCCTGGGCCGCCAACTCGGCGACGAGCCCGAGCGCACCAGGAGCGTCATTGGCGACAATCGCCTCGGCGAGCCTGCTGAATGCCTCCTGATCGGCGATGCCCAGCGCCCGGGTGACGCCGGGGACGTCGACCTTGCCGGCTCCGAGCGCGGCGACCTGCTCCAGCAGGCTCATCGCATCTCGAACCGAGCCGCGAGCGTGTGTCGCCACCGCAGCCAAAGCCGACGAGCCGGCCTCGAAACCCTCGCGCCTGGCGATGTCGGCCAGGTAGTCGGCGAGCACATCGTGAGCCACGGGGTGGAAGTCGAACCGTTGCGCTCGAGACCGGATGGTGTCGAGCAGCTTGTACGGCTCCGTGGTGGCGAGGACGAACACCACGTGGGACGGGGGCTCCTCGAGCGTCTTGAGGAGGGCATTGCCTGCAGCGCGGGACAGCATGTGAGCCTCATCCAGGATGTAGACGCGGCGGGCGTTCTCGCCGGCGGCGACCGTCGAGACGTTGATACGCATCTCTCGGATGTCGTCGACCTTGTTGTGGGAGGCCGCGTCGAGCTCGATGACGTCGAGTGAGGTCCCGGCGGCGATGTCGATGCACGAATCGCAGGCATTGCACGGCTCGGCCTCGGTGGTGCGGTTCACACAGTTGAGGGCCTTGGCGAGAAGCCGGGCGCTGGTGGTCTTCCCGGTCCCCCGAGGGCCGGCGAAGAGGTATGCGTGAGCGATCTTGCCGTCAACGACCTCGCGACCCAGCGTGTGGGTGACGTGGTCCTGCCCAACCACTTCGTCGAATCGTTGCGGCCGGTACTTGCGGTACAGCGCCTGATAATCCATCCGGCGGCGATGGTAGCCGTCGCCTGTGACGGCGCTCCGGGCAGGTCAGTCGGCCGGAGGCGCTCAGTCAGCCGGGGGCGGCGACCAGAGGGCTTCGGGCACACTCCAGTCGGGATGGTCGCCCCATCGGTCGGCGTAGACGACGGTCTCGACCGGTGGCCGGGTGGCAACACCCCATCGACACAACGGAAACCCACACGGGACTGCGGCTGCGTTCTTCCAGCCGCGGTCGACAGGGACACCGAGCAGCTCTGCAACCTCGTCGTGCTTGAAGTGGCCCAGAACGGTGGTGAGGGTGCACCCGATGCCCATGCCTCGCGCCGCCAGCATCATGTTCCACACAGCCGGGTAGATGGACGAGCCGTCCGCGTCGTTGCGGTGGTAGGCGAAGACGATGAGCGGCACACTGCCGA
>JABDIW010000433.1 GCA_013003515.1 Acidimicrobiia bacterium | reverse complement strand
CGGGACCGGGGCGGTGCTCGAGGCATACTCGGGGATCATCGACACCCTCGTGGTCGATGTGATCGACTCTGCCGACGAATCGCTGACAACGGATGACATCGCCGTGGTGTCGGTCTCGACCGACCTGGCGACGTCGGGAGTGGACTTCGCCACGTGGCTCATGGAGCAGTACGCATGACGATCACCATCACACCGCTCTGCCAGATCCCCGAGATCGAAGTCGGCGCCGACATCGCCACGGAGATCCTTGCCACCGGGTTCGAGCTCCTGCCCGGCGATGTCGTCGTGGTCACCCACAAGATCGTCTCCAAGGCCGAGGGGAGGGTCCGGCAGGTGCTCGATGAGGATGGATACCGCAGGCTCATCGAAGACGAGGCGGCGGAGATCCTGCGGAGGCGGGGACCGCTCGTCATCACCCGGACGGAACACGGTTTCATCTGTGCCAACGCCGGCATCGACAGATCCAATGCCGCCGATGACACGGCGATCCTGCTTCCAACCGATCCCGACGCCTCGGCTCACGGCATCCGGATGAAGCTGGAAGCGGCTCTGGGATTCGGGCTTGCGGTGATCATCACCGACACGTTTGGGCGGCCCTGGCGGCGCGGCGTGGTCGACGTCGCCATCGGAGTCTCTGGCATCGACCCCATCGTCGACCTTCGCGGAACCCCGGATGCGTCGGGACGGATCATGGAGGCAACGGAGATCGCCATCGTCGACGAGATCGCGGCAGCAGCAGATCTGGCGATGGGCAAGGCCACCGGCTGCCCGGTAGGCGTCGTCCGGGGATTGGCATGGGAAACGGGTTCGGGTCGGGCCACAGATCTGATTCGACCCGACGCCGAGGACATGTTCCGCTAGGAGTCGGCCCGTTCCACCCAGCTGACGATGCGCTCGGTGACATCTTCGAGCGCTCGCTCGGCCTGCCCGGATTCGATGGCGCCCTTCACCTGGTCGATGATCCCGGCGACGGCACCGAGCCCGGGAGCAACCTTGCGGGCCGCCTCGACGCCGACCACTGCCCACCCCGTCGCCTCGACGAGCTTCTCCACCTGTCGACTCCACTCCGCCGCCACGTCGGGCACAGCCGCCGACCGGTCGAGCAACCATCCGGCCCGGCCTCGAAACGACTCGAGGGACACCGGTGGAAGGTGGTTGGGATCGGGCTCGACCGTGAGCACCCCGGTGGCATCCGCCCCGTCGAAGACGAGATCGCGCGGAGTCACGTCGACCAGCGTGACCGTGGTCAAGAGGGGTGCCCGCCAGGTGAGCCGGCTGGCGATCCGTGTCGTGTCGATGACCGCGACATGGCGCGGTGGCACGGGAGTGATGCCGAGGAC
>JABDIW010000449.1 GCA_013003515.1 Acidimicrobiia bacterium | reverse complement strand
TCAGCCAGACCTTGGGCGCGTCTTCGTCGGGGCCTCCCCAGCATTGCAGCTCGTTGCCGTGCTTCTCGGTGATGATCGTCATGTAGACAGACTGGTAGTCCTCGATCCTGACCTCGGCCGACCTGCCGATCATGTAGTACACGCCGTCTTCGGGGCCGTACTTGTCGTCCTTCTTGTCCTTGAACTTGATCTTCTTGTCGGCGTCCTGGAGGCCGTCTTCTATGCCGAGAGTGACCTTCTTCTCAGCGCCGATCCATGTGCCCGAGCACATCTCCGCCATCGTCAGCTTGTCGGCGTACTTGTTGCCGTTCTTGGGGTCGTTGAGCTTGGAATAGTCGATGTTCGGTCCCGCCATGCCCGCAGGGAGCGTCTCGGTGGGGCCGCCGCGTGGATCGCTCTTGGTCCAGCCGTAGCGGTCTGTCGTCGAGCCGCCGGGGCCGTAGTGGACACCGTCGGGGCACACCACGAAATGGGCGCTCTTGAAGAAGGGGCGCGGGTTCAGTTCGGGGATGGGAGCGGGCTCGACCCTGTCCTGATCAGGGCAGTGGTCGCCGAGCTCGTTGGAATACGGGCCGGTCCAATCGTCGTCCTTGATTCCCGTTGCAGTGACGCATCCCTGCCAGACTTCCTTCTTCCAATCGAACTCGAGCTCACCGTTGATTGTGACGACTCCGGGGTCGCCGAAGAACTCGATGTCACCCTTCTTCCCGGGCTCCTTGCCCTTGAGCTTCGTGTCGCCACCCATGGTCAAGGCGCCACCCATGACGTATGCGAACTGCTGGACACCCGACCTGACGACCCGGACGAAACGCTCGGTGGCGTCGCGGCTCGGCACATACCCAACGGACAGCAGGACGTCCGCGTCGGTCGCACCCAGGAGAACGAACTCTCCGTCAGGTGTCGACACCACCGCCGTGTCCGGCATGGCGTCGGCCAAGGCCACAACGGCTTCCTTGTCGGTGAACTGTGAAGCCGAGTGACCCGTGTTGAAAGTCGCGTCGACGTTGAGTTCCGTGATTCCGAAGTCGAGGCCGCCCTCAGCAACGTGCAACGCCTGGTCGAACTCGCGTGATGCGTAGTCGGCGTCGGACTGTCCCAGGGCGCGGGCGATCATCACGGCGGTGATCAGAACCATCACCACACCGAGGAAGATCGCCGAAGCGAGCGCGATTCCTCGCTCGTCACGATGGAGCGTTTTCATGGTGTAGGACCTCCTACGCATTTCTGATCGATACCTGTGTCTTGATGGTGCGGAGTCCCTGGTCACCAGGGACGTCTGCGATGAGCGTGATCGATACCGACGTCTGATCGGCATCGGGAATGAGAGTGGACCCGGCCTCGAGCTGGTCGAACACGACCTTGAGATTGAGCGGCAGGTCATCGACGTCGTTGTTCGTGTACTCGTAGCGGACGAGCTGAGCGCCTGTGATCTCCCACGTCACCAGCTCTCCGGGACCGTCGGGACCGCCGCCCCGTGAACCGTCGAGATCGACCCATACCGTCACCTTGTCGGTCTCGGTCGGCGACATCACGTCGCCGGCGAATCGCAACTCCTTGACCATCTCCGCCTTGGCGAATCGCAGGTCATTGAGGGTCTCGAAGTCGGACTCCTGGGCTCTGTCGGCTCGGTCGATCACCGTGAGCCACGAGACGAGAACGGCGAGGGTGACCGTGGCGATGAAGGCAGCAACCATCATCTCGACGAGCGTGATGCCCTCGTCGCGGCGAAGACGGAAGATGAGGCGCCTCATGAGCTTGCTCCAAACTCGGTGACCAGGGTCGTCCCGTAGAAGTGCTGAAGCTCGCCGCGGAAGTCCCACTCGACCACGATGACGACGCGGCGGAGGTCGTCTCCCGCGTCGGTGATGAAGCGACGCACATCGAAGTCGGCCCCGTCGTAGGTTTCATAGGCCACGTCATACGGAACGATGTCCCCGCTGCCAACCTCGAACTTCTCATCAGTGGGAAGGCCGAAGAAGTCCCCGTTGAGCTTGCCGCCACCGTCGGTGTAGTCGCTGACCGGCGGAGACGTTGAGTTCACCAGCTGGTTCCAATCGGTGTCTCGGGCGACCTCGAGCTCCTGCATCATCAGCGACGTCCCCTGCTGCTGGAGCCGGACCATGCGCTGATGGTTCATCGAGACCTGGAGCGAGGTAGCGATGGCGACGAACAGGATGACGACGACCACCATCGCCATCACGGATTCCATGAGGCTGAAGCCGTCGTCACTGCGCATGCGCTGGCGCATGGCGTGTCCTTTCACGCTCGATGAGACGGCGCATTGCCGTCCTTATCGAAGGTATCGACCACCCTGCGTGGTCGCTTGAGGGAAAGGTGGCACCAATTCGGTAAGTGCCAAAGGGACTAGTCAGCTGCTGTGCGTATCAGTTCTGTGGAACGAGGCGGTAGGCGTCGAACACGCCGTCGACCGCACGGAGCGCAGCCACGAGGGTCTCGAGTTGCTCGGGCGATGCCAGCTCGACCTCGTAGCGGAGGATGGCGACGCGGTCACGAGCCGTTCCGGAGGACGCGGCGTGGATGTTGGCTCCGAGATCCGAGATCACAGCCGTCGCATCTCGCAGCAACTTGGGACGGTCCAGCGACTCGACCTGGATCCACACGAAGAACGTGCCGGACTGCTGCGCTGCCCAGGCGACGTCGATGATGCGTTCCATCTTCTCACCGAGGGCACCGATGTTGGCGCAGTCGGCGCGGTGCACCGACACTCCCCGGCCGACGGTCACGAAGCCGACGATGTCGTCTCCGGGCACGGGAGCGCAGCACCGGGCGATCCTGACCAGCATGTCCTCCCAACCTTCGACGATGATGCCGCCGCTCGGGCGACGCGCGCTGGTCGTCGGCGGTTCGAGGAGGTCATCGGGCTCGGCTGCCTCCTCGGGTTGGGCCAGCTTGACCAGGCGGCCCACCGCAGTCGCCGGGTTCATGTTGTGCTCGCCGACGGCCACGAACATCGCGTCCAGATCCGAGTAGCCCAGTTCCTCGGCAACGGCGTCGAGGAAGACGTCGCGGTCGTGGGCACCAAGACCCAGGCCCTCCTTGGCGATGCCCTTCATGATCAGGTCCTTGCCCTCGGTGAGGGCACTCTCACGGCGCTCCCTGGAGTACCACTGCCGGATCTTCGAGGCGGCCCTCGTGGACTTGACGAAGTCCAGCCAGTCGCGGCTGGGCCGAGCAGCGTCGCCCTTCGCGGTGAGGATCTCGACGATGTCCCCAGACACCAACTCGGTGCCCAGCGGTACGAGGCGGCCGTTGACCTTGGCTCCCGATGTCCGGTGCCCGACGTCGGTGTGGATCCGATAGGCGAAATCGACTGGCGTCGCCCCCTTGGGCAGCGTGATGACCCGCCCGTTGGGCGTCAGCGTGAAGACCTCGTCCTGGTACAGGTCGAGCTTCAGGTTCTCGAGAAACTCGGCCGGGTCGTCATGCTCGTCCTGGAGGTAGCGGATGTCGGCGACAAACGGCATCTCCTCGGGGGTATCGACCCCCTCCTTGTACCGCCAGTGGGCGGCGATCCCGAACTCCGCCCGCTCGTGCATGTCCCTGGTGCGGATCTGCACCTCCAGCGGCTTGCCGTCCGGGCCCACCACCGTGGTGTGGAGGCTCTGATACCGGTTGAGCTTGGGCATGGCGATGTAGTCCTTGAACCGACCGTGGATGGGCGGCCAGATGGTGTGGATCAGGCCGAGTGCGCCGTAGCAATCGCGGAGCTCTTCGACAGTGATCCGGATGCCGATCAGGTCGAAGATCTCATCGAACTCGAGACCGGAATCGATCATCTTGCGGTAGATCGAATACGAGTGCTTCGGCCTGCCACTCACCTCCGACACGATCCCGGCATCGTCGAGCGCAGAGATGACGATCTCCTGTGCTTTGGTGATGTACTCGTCGCGTTCGGGCGCTCGGCGGTTCATCAGGGCGTCGATCTCGGCGGCCCGCCTCGGATACAGCACCGCGAAGCAGCGGTCCTCCAGCTCGTGCTTGATCTCCTGGACGCCGAGACGGTGGGCCAGCGGGGCATAGACATCGAGGGTTTCTCTGGCAACGCGCTGCTGTTTCTCGAGAGGCAACGGATCGACGGTCCGCATGTTGTGGAGCCGGTCGACGAGCTTGATCAACAGCACCCGGATGTCGGCAGCCATGGCGATGGCGAGCTTGCGGATGGTTGCTGCTTGCTGCTCCTCCCTGCTGGAGAACTTCACCCGGTCCATCTTGGTGACGCCGTCGATCAGGTCGGCGACGACATCACCGAACTCCTCACGAACCTCGTCGAGCGTGATCGGAGTGTCCTCGACCACGTCGTGGAGCAGGGCAGCTGCCAGTGTCTGTGACCCCATGCCGAGGTCCGCAAGCAATTCCGCTACGGCGAGCGGGTGGCTGATGTACGGATCGCCGGTTTGGCGCGTTTGTCCCTCATGCAGTCTCTTGGCGAGGTCATAGGCGCGTATGAGGCGCTCGGGCTTGCCGTTGGGGTGGTGCCGCCCGTAGGTGGCCAGGAGGGTTTCGAGCTCAGGTGCCGGCATAGCTGACGAGCGACACGACCGGCACGTCACCGAGACGCTGCCTGCCGTTGAGGAAGCCGAG
>JABDIW010000448.1 GCA_013003515.1 Acidimicrobiia bacterium | reverse complement strand
GGGTGGCCCCCGGCGATGCCTGGCACGCCATGTCCGACGCGCTTCGTGCGGCCGAAGGCCTGCTCGGTGCTCCCGCTCCCGAGATCGCGGCCGCGGTGGGGGAGCGGGCCGCGGTGACTTCGGCGTCAGGCAGGGCGACGGGGACGGACCCCTATGCGCCGGCGTCCGTGGTGACGGCCATCGTCGTCGCCGCCGAGCGTGACCTTCACCCCGTCGACGTCGTGGCCCGCCTCGTTTCTCTGGGAGGCGATGTCGACACGATGGCGGCCATGGGCGGGGCGATAGCCGGTGCCCGCTGGGGTCTGAAGCGATGGCCGTGGAAGGTGCCGAACACAGACGTGATCGATGCCATCGCGGCCTCGCTGGTCGACGGGTCGCCTCTCGACCCGGTCCCCGACCTCTATGCGGTGGAGGCGTCGCTGGGTTGAGCCCAGTCGCGGGGCCGATCGTCGACCCCGCCCAAGATGACTCGCCCTATCACCACGAACACCAGGAGCGCTCCGAGCGCAACGGTGCGAGGGAATCCCAGGCCGTCGACGATGAGAGCCCAGATCAGCGGTCCCAGCACGGTGGCGAAGCGTCCCACGGTGGCGTACAGCCCGTAGAACTCACCGAGCCGCTCCGGAGGTGAGATCCGGGCCATATAGACCCGGTCGGACGCCCACAGCCCACCCAGGGCAACTCCGCCGATGCCTCCCAGGACCCAGGCGAGGCCGGTGGCGTCCAATGCGGCGGCGAGAATCCCGAACACCATCGCGATCATCCACAGCCACAGCACTCCGTGGAGGACGATGCGGGGCCCGAACCTGTCGACCAGTGGCCCGGCACCGAGCCCTCCGACGATGGCGAAGGCGATGGCGATGGCCAGGAGCCGCTCCAGCTCGGTTTCGGTGAAGCCCAGCTCTTCCTTTGCGAAGATGGTGAGAAAGCCGCCGATGAGGGTGTTGACCGCGTCGGTGTAGAAGAAGCGCCCGACGAGGAAGCGGTGAAGACCGGTGTAGAGGGCGGTCGCCTTCCATGAGGCGACGAGCTGCCGGGACGCATCGGCGAGGCGTGGGGGAGGGTCGGTGCGGTGGGGGGGTGGCGGTTCCCTGATCAGCAGGAACGTGGGGATGGCGAGCACGGCGAACATCACGGCGATGCCCTGGAAGACCCGGTCGTAGCCCTCGTCGAGGAGGATGGCCCCCACGCCGACGGCGATGAACGACCCGACATAGCCAAAACCGACGCCGAGACCCGACACGAGCCCGCGGTTGCGGGGCGTGGACACGACGGGAAGCAACGCGTCGTAGACCACACCCCCGAGGTTGAACCCGACCAGGGCTATCGAGAACAGCACCAGGGAGGGGAACAGGCCAACCGAGGCGAGGAAGAAGGTGGGTATCACCGCAATGGCCGTCATCGGCCAGAGGTACCGGATGCGGCGCCCGGCATGGTCCGAGCGGGCACCGATCCACGGTGAGGTGACGATCACGATCAGCATGGCGGCTGCCGTGGCCAGGGCGAGGGCCGAGTCGGGGGCCCCCTCCTCCTTCACCCAGGACGCGAAGTACAGGCCGGACACTCCGAGGGCAAACACGGTGTTCGCCAGGTCGTACAGGACCCAGGCGCCGGTCCCCCAATGCGACTGGCGTTGGCTCACCGGGGGGTGAGCAGGCGTTCGACCGAAGCCTTCAGCACGCCGGGCTTGAAGGGCTTGGTCATGAAGTCGTCGGCTGTTGCCGCCACGGCTTGCGCCGCGACCTCGGGCTCGGCATGAGCGGTGAGGACCAACACCCGGGCGAGGGCGGTCTCCGGGTCGGCTCGGAGCCGTTCGAGCACCTCCCAGCCGTCGATTCCAGGAAGGCCGATGTCCAGCACGACGACATCCGGGCGCAGCCTCGAGATCGCCTCGACCGCCTCGTAACCGTCGGCGGCGGCGTGTAAATCGATGTCGAGGCCACGCAGGCTCACCTCGACCTGGCGGCGCACTCTTGAAGAGTCCTCCACAATCAAGTCCTGTGGGCTCTCACTCAACAGAACGGACCTTTCGACCGATAAGTACTCGAGCGGGTCATTCCCGTTCGGAGAGAGGCAGTATTCCATGTCCGACGACCGGATCGAGTTCGACCCGGCCTCAGTGCGTGATCTCGCCGAGGCCGTGGCCTGGGCGCGCGCCCGCCTGCCCGGGGAACTCGTCATGCTGGCGCTGGTGGATGGCAGCAAACTGCTGCCTCTCGACCTGCCTCCTCCATCCGATGCCGCCGGGTCGATCGTGGGCGCTGCCGGCTCTCCGGAACAGGTCGACACGGGAACAGACGACATCTACTCACTGGTCGAAGCCATCGAAGCTCGCTTCTCTCCGATCCTCGCCGATGGCCACCATGTGTTGGAGCCCGATGGCTGGTCTGAGCCAATCACCGCCTACGTCCTGCGGGATCGAGTTGGTCTCGTCGGGTTTGCCGCGGTCAGCGGGTCCCACGGCGAAGCGGCCGGTGCCGACGAGGACCTCGCCTCGGCGGTGAGGCTCGCCAATCGCCTCGACGAGGCAGCCCATCAGATGGCCGAGACCATCATCATCAACGAGGTGGTCGCGGCAGCGAGCGAGACCTTCCAGCTCCCCAAGCTCCTCGGAATGGTTGCTCGCAACGTCGCCCAGGTGTCCGGATTCGATCGAGCCTCGATCCTGTTGCTGGAAGGCGACGGTCGCCTCACCGCTGCCGCCAGCCAATTCGCCGATGGGCACCATGACTACAAGCTGTGGGCGACGTTCGACGACATCGTCGTCCCGGTGCCTGCGTTCATCTCGGCACTCGACTCCCTGGAGCCTTCCGTGTTCGAGAGAGCGGAAGATGCCACCGAGTTGCTGCCCGAGGGATGGATCGAGCCGCTCGACCTGAAGTCGGTGGTGGTTCTGCCGCTGATCGACCGCGATCGAGCCATCGGCGTGCTGGTGCTCGACTCCCTCCACCGGCGCCGCATCACACCCCTGCGACTGGCGGGCGCGGTCCGTGTTGCCGCTCTGGGCGCCCAGGCGATCGGTCTGGTTCGCATGGTCGAGTCAGAACGCGCCTCCAAGCATCGTGCGCAGGTCGTGCTCGGTGCGGTGGCTCAGGCCACCGGTCAGCTCAACACGATGGGGGTTCTCGGTGTCCTCGCAGACTCCATTCGGGAGACCCTCGATGACCAGTCGACGGTGGCGTTCGTCCTCGATGACGGTCGCCCCGGCCGGCTGGCGGTGCGGGGCTCGGGTGACGGTGTCTTCTCGTTGATCGAGGCGCTGGAGGAAGGCGCCGGTTTCGGCGGTTCGGGTTCGGCCTTCGCAGTGACCGACGCCACAGCCATCGAGCTCAACTCGGGCTCCTCACAGGTCCCGGAGATCGCCGTTCTTGGCATCGGACGGGTGGCGCTGATCCCGATCCGACGTTCGGGCCGCGATGTCGGCTGGGCGGTGTCCTACGACTCAGATGGCCGTCCCCATGACGAGGCGCGAATCCGTCTCGCCTCGATCGTGGCCTCGCAGTCGGCGATGGCCATCGAGACGGCGCAGATCATCGAGACCGAACGTGCCGCGGTCGCCCGACTCACCGAGAACGACAGGCTCAAGAACGTCTTCGTAGCCACGGTGTCCCACGAGCTGCGCACTCCCCTCACCGCGATCCTCGGGTTCGCCGAGATCCTGTCGGAGATGATCGATGACGGAGACATGAAGGATCACATCGAGGACATTCGCCGCGAGTCTGCCGTCCTGGAGTCGCTGATCGGCAACCTCCTGGACACCTCTCGACTCGATGGCGGGATGCTGAGCCTCGAGGTCCGGTCCGTGCTCATCGAGCCGGTGATCGCCGAGGCGGTGGAGCTGATCCGGTACAACAACCAGGACCGCCAGATCCGGTTCGAGGTCGAAGGTCAACCCGGCATCGTCAACGTCGATCCGGAGCGGATCCGTCAGGTGGTGCTGAACCTGGTCGACAATGCCCTCAAGTACAGCCCGCTCGATGAGCCGGTCGACGTGACGCTGCGCCACGATGCGGACGGAGTGACGATCCACATCGACGACGCCGGCGCCGGAATCCCTCTCGGGGAGAGGGCGTCCGTGTTCCAGCGCTTCTACCGGCTCGACGCCCATGAGGAGCTGGCAGGCACCGGCATCGGCCTCTACCTGGTGAGGGCTCTCGTGGAGGCGCACGGCGGTGCCATCTCGATCGACGACTCGCCGTCTGGTGGAGCACGCTTCACGGTCCGGATCGGGCTTCCTCAGGCTCCGGCCGTCACTGGTGCCGATACCACCACCGGATAGGGCGAGTCGCCGGTCTCGGAGCCAATCGCGGCGTAGCCTGGAAGGGTCGCCGACCCGGAGGAACCAATGCTCGGCCCGTTCGAGAACGTGCCCTACTCGGACTTCACCTCACCCGACGCCAAGGCCGCCTACGAGATTGCAGTCGCCGGGGTGCGGTCAGCACTCGGCGTTCACGCCCCCGTGATCATCGGCGGCGAGCGGATCGACACCGATGGCGCCATCGTCAGCGTCAACCCCGCCAAACCCGACGAGGTCGTGGGCACGGCCGGCGCCGGGCTTCCTGGTCATGCCGATGCCGCCATCGAAGCCGCCTGGGCCGCCTATCCGAAGTGGGCCGCGACACCGGTCGGCGAGCGGAGCCGGCTCGTGTTCGCTCTCGGGGCGCTGATGAAGGAACGCAAGTTCGAGTTCTCCGCATGGCAGACCTTCGAAGCCGGGAAGAACTGGGCCGAAGCAGAGGCCGACGTCGCCGAGGCCATCGACTTCTGCACGTACTACGCCCATCAGGCCGTCCGGTTGGCGTCGGCCGTGCCCACCGTCGAGTACCCGGGTGAGCACAACGAGTCGCACCTGGTACCGATGGGTGCCGGAGTTGCCATCCCGCCGTGGAACTTCCCGCTCGCCATCCTGGTGGGGATGGCCATCGGCCCAGTGGCCGCCGGCAACACGATCGTTCTCAAGCCCGCCTCCAACACCCCGATCATCGGGTACAAGTTCATGGAGGCCGTCGAAGAGGTCGGGTTCCCGCCCGGCGTCATCAACTTCCTCCCCGGCCGCGGCGGAGATGTCGGGGACGCCCTGGTGGATCACCCTCGCACCAGGTTCATCAACTTCACCGGGTCCAAAGAAGTCGGGCTCCGCATCGCCGAGCGTTCGGCCATCGTCCATCCCGGTCAGCGCTGGCTGAAGCGGGCGTACATGGAGATGGGCGGCAAGGACGGCCTCATCGTCGACGAGACCGCCGACCTCGATGCCGCCGCCGATGCCGCGGTGCGCAGCGCCTTTGGGTTCCAGGGCCAGAAGTGCTCGGCGTGCTCCCGGCTGATCCTGGTCGACGAGGTCTACGACCGGGTGCTCGATTCGGTCGTCGCCCGTACGTCAGCCCTCGAGACCGGCCCGCCTGCCCTCAATGCTGCTGTGGGGCCGGTGATCTCGTCCGCTCAGCATCGGTCCATCCTCGAGGAGATCGACGCCGGCAAGGCCGAGGGCGAGCTCGTCGTCGGCGGTGAGCCGATCGACATGGATGGCGGGTACTACATCGCCCCAACGGTGTTCGCAGGCGTCGACCGCGACGCCCGTCTGGCTCAGCACGAGATCTTCGGTCCGGTGCTGTCCGTCATCAGAGCGGCCGACTTCGACGACGCCATCGACATCGCCAACGGCACCGAATTCGGCCTCACCGGTGGCCTGTTCTCTACCGACCCATCCCGGATCGAAGCAGCCAAACGCCGGTTCCACGTCGGCAACCTGTACATCAACCGCAAGATCACCGGTGCCCTGGTCGGGGTGCAGCCCTTCGGCGGGTTCAACATGTCGGGTTCGAACGCCAAGGCCGGTGGACCGGACTATCTGAGGCTGTTCATGGAGATGAAGACGGTCGCCGAGAAGCTCCCCGACTGAATCGGCCGGCACAAGGCCCCGTCGGTGACATAATCCGCCTCCCCGTGGCCAGGTTTCTCATCGTCCTCGTTCTCGTCGTCGCCGCTTGCGGCGCGTCGTCCGACGCTGCCCGCATGGTCGGCGACGCCACCGACGCGGCCACCACGACCAC
>JABDIW010000447.1 GCA_013003515.1 Acidimicrobiia bacterium | reverse complement strand
GGGAAGGAGCGTCAGGCTTGCGCCGTCTCGTCTGTCGATCAACCAGGTGCGGGCAGCGTCGATCAGCTCGCCGTCCGCGCTCGCCGTGAGGATGCAGTGGTCGTCCGCGCCCGATTCGGCGATCACGAGCGCCACGACGGCATCGTCGCGACGGACCACCGTGCCGCAGCGCCCGAAGAACCCCGGCCGTTCCCGATCTACGGGCCGGTCGGTATGGGCCAGTTCGTCGAGCGACAGATTCACACCCTCGAGGCCCGACATCGGGTACCGCATCGCCGATCACGACGCGCTGACCGAGGGGCCGAAGGTGCAGGTCACCGAGCTCGAGCCCGGCGACTCGTTCGAGGTGAACGACGTGCACATCGCCACGGAGAACACGATGCACGAGCCGGTGAAGCCCACGATCGGCTACCGGCTGACCCACGGTGGGGCCGTGGTTGCTCTCGTCGGCGACACGATTCCATGTGACGGGGTCGACGCTCTGGTCACCGGAGCCGACGTCTACGTACAGACGTTGATCCGGCCCGATCTCGTGGCGCTCATCCCCAACGAGATGATGCAGGACATCCTCGACTACCACTCGGGCGTGGAGGACGCGGCCAAGACCGCCGCCCGCTGCGGCGCCGAACGCCTCGTGCTCACGCACATGGTGCCGGCGCCGACACCGGATCAGTACCCGGAATGGGTCGCCATCGCCGCCGAGCGCTTCGACGGGGAGGTCGTCATCGGCGACGACCTCACGTCGGTCACGATCGATGGCTGACGCCGTTCACCGGTCGCCGGCCTTCGGAGGGCGGATCGGCCGCACTCTCGCCGACTCGGAGCCCGAGTTCGTCAACCCGCCCCGTCCCGGCGGCGACGCGCCGAACGTCGTCATCGTGTTGCTCGACGACACCGGCTTCGCCCAGTTCGGTTGCTACGGCTCCGACATCGACACGCCGACCGTCGACGCGCTGGCCGCTGCCGGATTGCAGGTCACGAACTTCCACGTCACCCCCCTCTGTGGAAGCTGTTCTTTTCAGAAGAGGCGGTCGAGCGCGCTCGAGAAGACGGGCTGCTCGGCTGAAATGACCTTGGGCCCTGTCGAGCGGAGCACCCGTTCGCCTTTGCTGGGAGTTGGGTGGAACCTCCTCGAACAACAGCTCTGAGCGGCCTGGAAACGGGCGCCAACCGAATCACGCGGCAGATGTGGATACGAGCGCTGCCGCGAACCCTTCTCGCGGGCGTGTGCCTCTTGGTCTTCGCCGCGTGCTCGACCAGCAATTCCGATCAGCCTGCGACGCCGACTACCGCGACCCCAGCGCCGGTGGCGTGCGACCGTGTAACCGACCTCTTCTCGGTGTCCTCGGTCGCTGATGCGTCCGATGATTCCTGCGCCGATTGGGTGGAGGTATCACAGGGGCGGGCGGTGTTGGGCAGCACCGGAAGCGCTTCGGTGTGGAGTCGCAGCACCGGGAACGAGACGGCGCTGATTGTCGGAGCGGTTCACTCGCTCGGGCAGGGCTGGTTTGGGGCGGAGGGAACTGCAATCGCTGAGGCGATCGTCGACCCCGCCGACCAGGTCGGCATCCCCCGTCTGTTTCTTCTGCTCCCTGACGGCTCGGCACCTGACACGCTGGCGAGCCCGTGGTTCGGACTGTTCAACCCGTCGATCGCGGCTGAACGCAACGGCAACCTCATGCAGGACGTGCTGCCCCGTGAGGACTTCTACGTTGCGGTCACCGATGCACAGAAGCTGGATGTGAGTGGACTGCCGCCCGTGCCCGAGCCCATCACCGGGGGACCGGTTCCCCTCCATGATCCAGCCGAGGTGACCATGACCCGACCGACCCACAGCGCTGCCCGACCGGGCGAGCTGGTCTTGATGTTGGGCTATGCGAACGAGACCGGCCGGCTGACGGCGAGCGTCGGGCGAGTCCTGGGCGACGCCGATGCATCGGCGGCCGTGGCCACTCTTGCCGGCCTCGGTGACCCCGAAGGGAGCATCGACTACGACTCGGACGCAGAGATCATCATCGAGGGCGCGGCCGTAGCCGGGATGAGCGGCGGCCCGGTGGTCGACGGTGAGGGCCGGCTGATCGCTGTTCTCGTGCGAGCGAGCGAGGATCACGATGGAGTCCAATTCGCCCGAGCGGTTCGGATGACCCATGTGGTCTCGCGGCTCGATGCCGCCATCGAAGAGCTCGGTCCGGAGCAGCAATTGGCGGTGGCAGGCTACCTCGAACGCTGATCGTCCGAGCTCGGTCCGAACGACAGGCCATCACGCCGTTCCCCGACCACTTCTGGAGTGTGGCTTCGCGGGCTGGACGCACCACAAGTCCGGCGTACGGACCGGCTAGGGGCTTGTGACCCTGGCTGGATTCGACGGTCTCCCGTAGGAAGACAGGAGGCGCCGTGAGATGCCGGACCGGCCGGTCGCCTTGGAGAAACACCGTGCGTCGCTTGTTGATAGGGATCTGTATGGCCGTTGTCGTCGTGGGTGGCTGCGGCGGTGACGAGATGACCCTGAACGAGTATGTCGAGCGCGTCGACGCCATCTTCGTCCGCGGCGCGGAACAGTACGAAGCGGTGGTCGCCAGCCCCGAGGGCATGGTGCTCATCGTGGGTCAGGGATCGCATCTCGGGTTCGACGATGGAGGTGCACAGCTGGCCGACTTCACTCCCCAGGACCTGCACATCGCGCTCGAACAGGTGGCGGAGATCCAGGCCGAGGCGCTCGAGGCGGCAGCGGCGATCGATCCCCCCGAACAGATCGCCGAACTCCACGCCCTCTACTTCAGGGAGCTCCCGATCGCGGAGTTGGCCGCCCGGGCGGGGACGGCTGAGTCCTGGGAAGAGCTCTCGGCGACCCCCGAGATGGCCGCGTATCGGGCCGCGCTTGCCGCGGACAATCAGGTCTGCGAGGACTTCCAGGTCAAGCTCGACGCCACCGCCGAGCGGAGGGCCTTCGCCGACACTCCGTGGATTCCGGGCGAGTTGACCGAGATCGTCGATTATGCGCTCGGTTGCTCCTCACTCGTCGGGAATCCCGAGGATGCCTACCGCCCGCCACCGGTGACCAGTCCGTGAACATGATGGAACGACCGGACAGGCCCATGGCGCCGGACAGGGTCCTCGAGTGATGCTCGGCCGGGTTCCGATGTATCACGTCCGATCACTCGACGAGGTCGTCGACCTGGTGGAAGCGAGCGCCGGCGAGAAGGTGATCATCAGCGATGTCGACAACACTCTCGTGCCAAGAGATGCACGGTTCGAAGAGTTCGGCAGAGTCGCCAATGCGGCCATCGACCAACTCGAGGCCAGCCCGAGCGTGGCACGGGTCATTGCGCTGACCAACGGGCCCGAGCGGAGCGTGTCTCGAATGGTGAGCCGCGGCAACAAACCCTGGACGAGCCGGCGCCGGCTCGGGCTCCGGCGGAGCCGCACCCCAATAGTGGTGGTCGGCGACCAGGTGCTGACGGATGGATTATTGGCCTGGCGTCTTGGGGCAACGTATGTTCACCTCGTGATCGACGACCAGGGAGAGACGCCCCGCCAGGCCACCATGCGCCGCATCGGCCGCATCGTCCGCGGCGCACTCTTCCGACCCGTCGCAACGGGCGGCTGCACCCATTCGGAGCAGCCGTCGTGACGCCGATCGAGCCTGGACTGGTCGAGCTAAGCGAGCGACGCGAGGTCCGCATCGCCGGCGTTCGCGTCGCCGGCCGCCGACGCCGCCCCAGCGGGGAGAAGGCGGCACTGCCGCGTGAGCTGCGCACGTCCGGATGGCTCTGGCTCGTGGGCGGGCTCGCCATGATTGCGATCTGGATCTCGCTGTTCGCCTTTCCCGAGTCCACCAACTGGTGGACCGAGCGCGACATGACGATCCTGGAGTGGTTCGTCGATCTCCGCAACGACACACTCACGTCCCTCGCTGATGGCGTGGCCGTGCTCGGGTCGTCCTGGTTCGTGCGAGTGCTGCGGATCGGCACGCTCATCGCCTTGCTCTCCGTGCGCCGCTTCCGTCATTTCTTCGGAGTTCTGCTCGCGATCATGGTGGTTCAGGTGGTCGTCGACAACCTCCAGACTTTCATCGGAAGGCCCCGGCCGTTCGTCCCGATCATCGGGGATTGGGATGGGGCGTCGCACCCATCGGGCCCGGTCGCCCGTCTGAGCGTGACCCTGGCGGCAATGGCGTACACCCTCGTGCCGACGGGAAAGCTACGGCAGATGGCGTTCGGCGTTGCCGGTGCTCTGGTTGTTGCCCTGATCCTGGCTCGCATCTACCTCGGGGTCGACCATCCGAGCGATGCCGTCGTTGCCGCGATCTTCTCGTTCGCCGTTTTGATCGTGCTGTTCCGCTGGTTCGCGCCCGAAGGGGCGTTTCCGGTCACCTGGAAGCCCGGCGTGACCGCCCACCTCGATGTGACCGGGGAGCGGGGGGCGGCAATCCGGCGCGCCGTCAGTGACCAGTTGGGCCTGGAGGTCCTCGAAGTGAAGCCCTTCGGGCTGGAGGGTTCGGGGGGATCGACGCCCCTTCGACTCAAAGTTGCCGGAGACCCTGACCAGTACGTCTTCGCCAAGCTCTACAGCCAGGTGCACGTTCGGTCCGACCGCTGGTACAAGATCGGACGCACGATTCTGTACGGATCGCTCGAGGACGAGGTGCACTCCACTTCGGTTCGCCGCTTGGTCGAATACGAGGACTACATCCAGCGTCTGATGCGCGACGCGGGCGTGCCCAGTGCGGCGTCTCTGGGAATCGTCGAGATCACCCCCGACCGCGAGTACCTCATCGTGAGCGAGTTCTTGGAGCGATCGGAGGAGCTCACCAATGCCGAGATCGATGATGCCGTCATCGACGACGCCCTCGGGCTGATCCGGTGCATGTGGGACGCCGGGTTGGCACACCGGGACATCAAGCCGGCGAACGTGATGATGAGCGACGGCCGGGTTGTCCTCATCGACGTGGCCTTCGGCACGGTGCGGCCGAGCCCGTGGCGCCAGGCCGTCGATCTGGCCAACATGATGCTGATCCTGGCGCTGCGCACGGATGCCCGGCGTGTCTATGAGCGGGCCCTTCTCCAGTTCGCACCCGAAGACATCGCCGAGGCTTTCGCCGCTACCCGCAGCGTCACCATGCCGACCCAATCCCGCAGTTCCCTGGCGCTCCTCAAGAAGCAGAAGGGAATCGACATCGTCGAGGAGTTCCGACGACTTGCGCCAGAGAGCGAACCGATCTCGATCCAGCGGTGGAGTCCACGTCGCGTAGGGCTGACCGCCGGCGCTGCGATCCTGGGAATTCTCGTGATCATGACGGTCGTCCAGGAGATTCGAGGAGGCGGGCTGTTGTGAGGCGGCTGCTCATGGTGTTGATGATCGTGGTCGGGGCCAGCGGCTGCGCCAACCTCGGTCTGGGCGAAGCCGACTGCACCCAGCGGGTCGGCAACGTCTCGTCGTCGACCGTCATGAACGTCCAGGCTGTACCGAGTGCGGAGTTCACACCGTGTCTCGACGAACTGCGATTGGGGTGGGACTCGGTCGAGTGGTTCGCGGAGGACGGCCGAGCGGGTCTCGAGATCGTCGAATCGTTCAGGACGTTCCTGACCGCCACCGTGACCGAGTCCTGCGATGTGTCCGGCGCCGTGGAGGTCGCCTATCAACACCCCGACATCAGGCGATTCGAGGAGGTCGAGGTCGAGGCGACCGAAATCAGGATCGTGATCGTTCCCTCTGGCGACCAACCACTGGCGTCGGCGCGCTCGCTCGTGGACCAACTGGCCGACGCCGAGATCGACGATCGGCCGGTGAAGTTCATCGTCGACGGCCATATGGGTCGCTCGGTCAGTGCCCGTGTCGACGTAGCGCGATCGCGCGGCGACTACGTGTGGATCATCGACGAGCTCGACGCCGAGGAAGGGACCGTCCAGCTGCGCAGCAGCTATGCCGCCGCGACCGGCCGCGGACTCGAGCCCAACGTCGCATTGGATCTCATCGAGGACGTGGTGCCCGAGGTGCACTACCGCGGGAACTGGTACTTCACCTTCGAAGGTGGCTGCATCACCTACGAGTTCGATGCCGAGGGGACGCTCGCCGAGACGGTCGCCGCCGACGCCGAGGATGCCCTCGGCTTCTACCCGGCCGCTGAACTGCGTCAGTACGCAGAAGACGCTGGCTTCGACATCGGATGAGGGTCGAAGACGGTAGTTGTTGCACCTTCGCTGATGAGGATCGATGAGAGCGAGCGCCACATCGCCCCCGGTTCCCTTCATCGCTGTCAGGACGCGCCTGCCCGCACCGTTGGTCGCGGCCGTGGTGGTCGTCGCTGTCGTCATCGTCGTGTGGTCGTCGGCCGTGGCCTGGGACGGCACCGTGCCCGCCTGGGAGGCCGAACCCCTTCGATGGGTCAATGGGTGGCCCGATTGGCTCGAGCCGGCCATGTGGGTCCTCCAACAAGTCGGGGTATTCATGGCCCCGGTCGTCGCAGGCCTCATCGTGGTGTCCTTCACCCGACGCTGGCAGCATCTCGTGCCCTTCGTGCTCGTCCTGCCGTCGAAACTCGGCATCGAGAAGGCCATCGTCAAGCAACTCGTGGAACGAGAGCGCCCCTATGTCTCGCTTGGGCCCGACATCGAAGTCCGGGGACCAGCCTTTGAGGGACTGAGCTTCCCCTCCGGCCATTCCACCACTGCGTTCGCCCTGGCCGTACTCCTCACCGCCTTCGTACCTCCGAGATGGCGTGTCGTTCCGATCGCTTGGGCGACGGTCGTTGCCATCGCCCGGCTGTACTACGGGGAACACAACGTGCTCGACGTCGTCACCGGAGCTGCCCTCGGCACCGCGTTCGCCACGGTGTTGTGGTTCGTGCTCCTCAACCGCGAAGTCGCCGAGGAGCACCGGTGACGGCGGCCGCCACCCGCCCCGTCGCCGCCCCCGATGTCGGGGCTTCGAGCGAGAAGATCCCTCACGTCCGGTCTCCCGTGGACGGAATTCGATCCGCCATCGGCGTCGCGTTCATCGTCGGCGGGGCCGTGCTCGCCAACATCTTCGATTCGACCTTGCTCGGCTTCGCCGAGGACACTGCAGCGAACGTAGACCGTCTCCCCGACTGGGCCCGTGACGTCTCCTCAGCCGTTCTGGCATCTGTCGTCATCAGCGGGACGTTCGCCGCCGCCATCTGGTCGCTCGCAACGACCCGATATCGACGTTTCGCCCTCTTGCTGGCCGGGATCGGTGTGGCTGCCGCCACCAGCATCATCACGGGCCGGGGCGTCTACGAGCTCGTGGACGAATCGGTGCAGCGCGCCTTCGCCATCGATGCCCCCCTGTTCCGGGTGCAGGGGCCCGACGGCCGCCTAAGCCCTGCCGATCCGCTGCTGGCGGCGGCCATCGCCACGCTCACCATCGGCGGATCCTTCCTGCCCGCCCGGTTGGTCCGACGCTGGGCGCTTTTGGTGGCCGCCTATGCGATCGGGTCGATCCTGACGATCGGAGCGCCACCCCTCGCCCTGCTCACCGATCTCGGAGCAGGCCTCCTGGCCGGATCGGCACTGCTGTGGACGTTCGGTCGACACGATCTGGCCCTTCGCCGGTCGCAGATCCTCGCCGCACTGTCGACTGCCGGCCTGGACGCGGCCCACCTCGACGATTCCCCCGACCGGGCGAAGCGAGGTTGGCTCGCGATCACGCCGTCCGGTGACAAGCTCTTCGTCGCCGCGTTCAGCCGTGACGACCGCAGCGCCGATCTGCTGGTTCGGGGGTATCGCTGGCTCCGGTTGCGGAAGACGGGCGACCATCGGCCGTTTCTCACCCTGCGCCGGAGCGTCGAGCACGAGGCGCTCGTCTCTCAGCAGGCCCGGAGTCGCGGCATCGAGACGCCGACCACGAGAGCGGTGGCGCCCGCAGGTGTCGACGGGATGATTCTGGTCCGCGACTGGATCGAGGGCTCGAGTTGCTCCGAACTATCCGAACTCCCTGACGAGACGATCGGGGCGATGTGGCAGCAGGCCGCCCGGCTGCAACTCGCACGAATCGCCCACGGAACTCTGAATCTGTCGAGCTTCGTTGTCAACGCCGACGGCCGACCCGAGCTCGTCAATTTCCGCCGGGGGGAGCTGGCGTCGTCGGAGCAGCGCCTCGGAACCGACTTGGCCGAGCTCCTCACCTCGACGGCGGCCGCAGCGGGCATCCCCACGGCCGTTCGTGCCGCAAAGGAGACCATCGGGCCCGACCGACTGCAACGAGCGGTGCCATGGCTCCAACCGCTCGCACTGACCTCGCCGACCCGGGAAGCGATCGGTGGAGCCAAGCCGCTCGCCGAACTTCGAGCAGCCACGACCGAAGCGGTTGGGCTGGAACCCGAAGAGTTGGTCCGTCTCGAACGCATCGACCCGAAATCTCTCTTCATCCTGGCCACGATCGTCCTCTCCGCGTGGTTCCTGATCCCGCAGCTCACCGACCTGGACAGCCTCTGGTCTCAGGCCAAAGACGCTTCCTGGGCCTGGGCGGGCGCGGCGGTCATCGCCTCCGTCGGCACCTACCTCGCAGCCACGGGCAGTCTGCTGGGAGCCATTCCGACCCGACTCCGGTACTGGCCGGCGTTCGCCGCTCAGATCGCGTCCTCGTTCGCGAACCGGGTCACGCCGGCCAAGGTCGGTGGGCTCGCAACCAATCTGCGGTATTTCCAGCGCAACGGAGTCCCCACTGGGGTCGGTGTCACGGCGATCGGGCTCAATGCCATCGCCGGGCTGATCATGCACATCGTCCTCACAGTGTCCTTCCTGCTCCTCGCCAGCGGTCAGAACGGATCGAAGGGCCTCAGCCTCCCGAGCACGGGCACGATAGTTCTGGTCCTCGTTGCGGTCGTCGGCACCGCCGCCGCCGCGGCCGCCGTACCCTCGACCCGCCGACTCATCGACACGTACATCATTCCCCAGCTGAAGTCAGGGTGGGAGTCGATGACCGTGGTCATCCATGATCCGGTTCGACTCTTCCTCTTGTTCGGAGGATCGGCTGCGATCACCCTCTTCTACATCGCCGCCATGGTCGCCAGCCTCCAAGCGTTCGGCTCGACCGCGTCGCTTCCGTTGGTCGCATTGCTCTTCCTGACCGGAAGCGCCGTCGCCAATGCCGCTCCCACTCCGGGCGGGTTGGGCGCAGCCGAAGCCGCCCTTATCGCCGCACTCAGCACAGCGGAAAGCACGACCGTCGTCGTACCCGCAGTATTCCTGTATCGGCTCGTGACCTTCTGGCTACCCATCCTCCCGGGATGGCTCGCGCTGACCTATCTGCGCAGGACGGACAACCTCTAGTTCAGGAACTCAGAGCTGGGCGATGGCCTCGAGGATGTTGAGCTTCGATGCGCGCCGGGCCGGCATGCTGGCCGCGAGGAGGCCCGCGATGGTGGCGATGACCACATAGACGGCGAGTGTGCCGGCCGGGATCGACAGTCGGTCGATGATCGACTCGGGAATAGCGATCACCGCGACCCAACCGAAGACGAGCCCCACGAGCACTCCCAACAGCGCACCGAAAAGCGACACCACCCCGGCCTCGAGCCGGATCATGCTGCGCGTCTGCCGTCGGGTCATGCCGATCGCGCGCATGAGACCGATCTCCTGGGTCCGCTCCAGCACCGAGAGCGCCATGGTGTTGGCAATTCCGAGCAGCGAGATGATGATCGCAAGCCCGAGGAAGACGTTGATGACCACGAGCAACGAATCGAGCTGGCCTTCCACCCGCTCGCTGAATTCGGCCCTGGTCTCGAAGACCAGCTGCGGGAACGTCTCCTCGAGCGGCGCCAGAGCGGCTTCGGCCGCGGCGGCGTCGACACCCGGTGCGGTCTTGGCCGAGATCACGTTGTCGTTGCCGGCCGCGAAGTTGGCGTCCCACCCCGATAGGTCGATGATGTAATGGCCGATCAGGAACTCGTTCTCGTACACGGCCCCCACGGTGAGGACCTGCTTCCCCGTGGCGGCGAACTCGACCTCGAGCTCATCGCCCACCACAACGCCGTGGTCATCGGCAGCATCCTGCGTGAGCAACACGTAGTCGGTGCCGGCCGACGCAACCGGATCGCCGGCGAGGACGCCGACCTCGAGGAGCTCGGTGAGGACGGTGACATCGGTGGCGGCAACGCCCTTCTCGTCACCATCGACCCGAATGGTGCCGTAGCGAACTGCAGAGACCGTCTCGAACTCAGGCAACGCGTCGACCCGAGCAGCCAACTGGTTGCTGAAGCCGGGTCCCGTCTCCTCGCTGATGAGGTAGTCACCGGCGAGGGTCGAGCCGAGCTCGGCGCGGAAGGAATCCTTGAGCGACGTGGCGACGACCGTCGCCATAGCGATCAGGGAAAGACCGATCATGAGGCCGGCTGCGGTGGACGCTGTGCGCTTGTTGTTCCGGGCGGCGTTGCTGCGAGCCATGTGCCCGGTGATGCTCGCGCCTCCCGGCAAGTACTCGAGCGGGGCCCCGAGGAACTTGGCCGATGGAGTCGAGAAGAGCGGCGAGAACATCGAGACTGCCACGAACACGAGGACGGCTCCGAGTCCCAGCGTCGCCATGAGCAGCGCGGTGTTGTCGGCTCCACCGAAGAGGCCGTAACCCATGCTCACCACTCCCAGAACCGACAGGATGATGGCGATGATCGTGCGGCGGGTGCCTTCACCCGAGCCGAAGCGGAAGCCCCCTCGCATGGCGGCGACCGGTGGCACGGTAGCCGCCCGCTTCGCCGGCGAGAGCGACGCCAACATCGTGACACCGACGCCGACGACGAGCGCAGCGATGATCGTGCGGGGAGCGATGATCAACTCGATGCTCGGCAGGCTGAACCCCACCGAGTCCATGAGCGCCCGCAAGCCGTAGGCGAGTAGCACGCCGCCTCCGAGCCCCACGATGGAAGCCACCAAGCCCACGATCAACGATTCCAACAGGGTGTTGAATCTGATCTGTCTCGAGCTCGCTCCCAGTGCCCGCAGCAGCGCCAGTTGGCGGACCCGTTGGCCGAGCAGGATGTTGAACGTATTGCTGATGATGAAGGTGCTGACGAACACCGCGACGATGGCGAACGCCAGCAGGATGTTGCCGAAGATGCCGATGATCTCGCCGAAGTCGTCTTGTGCTTCTTCGACGAGCTCATCGCCGCTGATCGCTTCGAGGTCACTCGGGATTGCGGCCGTGAGCCGATCGAGCAGGACGGTGGGGTCGACGTCGGGTGCAGCCGACACATCGATGAAGCTCAGGAGACCCTCGCTGTCGTCGAGCCTCTGCAGCTCCTCGAGGGTGAACGACGACAGCACGGCGCCGGCGAGGGCATTCTCCTCGCCGAACCGGGTGATGCCGACGAGCGTGAACGCTTCCCGGCCGCCGGCTGCGATGATGTCGTACGTCTGGCCAACCACGAAGTTGTCGCGGTCCGCGGTCGTCTCGTCGATTGCGAACTCGCCTGGCCCGTCCGGCGCCTCACCCTCGACGAGGGTCAGCGCGGAGAGGGATCCGCTGGTCCAGTTGAAGGACAGAATCGGGGCCCCCGTCGTCTGGACGGGATCGCCGTCGCCTTTCACCGGGACGATCTTGGCGCTGGTCAAGCCGGGTACGGCTTCGTCCACACCGTCGACTGCAGCGACGGTCTCGAACAGCGATTCGTCGAAGGGCCGGTAGGTGAACTCGACCTCGGCGAACTCGCTGCTCGCCCGGACTTCGGCATCGACCTCGGCGTTGGCGTCCTCGACGATGTTGTCGAACGTTTTCAGCAGACCGTCGGTGAGTACGAACGACGAGACCACGAAGCTCACGCCGAGGACCACCGAGAACGTGGTCAATAGGAAACGGAGTTTGTTCGCGGCGAGGCTGCGGAGTGTGAGCAGGATCTGGAAGCGCATGGCCTCACGCCTCCAGGGCGCGGATGCGGTCGTGGACCTGATCGGCGGTCGGATCGCGCAGCTCACCGACCACCTGGCCATCGCGGAGGAAGATCACGAGGTCGGCATAGGACGCCGCCAGGGGGTCGTGGGTGACCATCACCACCGTCTGCTGCCAATCGTCCACCGCCCGCCGGAGGAAACCGAGCACCTCGTTTCCGCTCTTCGAATCCAGATTGCCGGTCGGCTCATCGGCGAAGATCACGTTGGGCTGTGTGACCAGGGCCCGGGCGACCGCAACCCGTTGCTGTTGGCCGCCGGACAACTCGTCGGGACGGTGGTGGAGCCGTTCTCCGAGACCGAGGCTCTGGACCACGGTGTTCTCCCACTCCTCGTCGGGACGGTTCCCGCCCAGCAGCAGCGGGAGCAGGATGTTCTCCTCCGCAGTCAGCGTCGGAACGAGGTTGAAGGCCTGGAAGATGAAGCCCATGGTCTCCCGCCGCAGCAGCGTCAGATCCTGATCGGACATATCGGAAATCAGCGTGTCACCGGCTCGCACCGACCCATCGGTGATGTCGTCCAGTCCGGCCATGCAGTGGAGAAGGGTTGATTTCCCCGACCCGGACGGCCCCATGATGGCTGTGAGCTTCCCGGCTTCGAAGCCGACGTCGACGCCGTCGAGCGCCCTGACTTCCGTCTCGCCCTCTCCGTAGATCTTTCTGAGGCCCACGGCGGTTGCCGCCATGATCTGAATGTCCGGCGCGGCCGTCGCAAGCGCGCTTGGCTCGGAGGTTTCTGTGGTCACCATTCCCACCTTCCGCATAGACGGTTTGTTCATCCAACTCCTACCGAGCCCGAATCGGTAGAGGAGAAGGTCCCGGGGGTCGCCGGACAGGGCCATCGGTCAATAGGCGAGCCTCCTCCACTCCGAGTAGGTGCGCTTCGATGTGGGTGTCAGTTTCTTGTACAGGCGGCTCCCGGCCGAACCATCTGGGGCCGAGCCGATGTAGATCTCTCGGCCGCCGAGCCGGGCTTGGGCGGCGAAACACTCGAGCACGATGGCCTTGCCGAGGCCATGGCCCTGGAAGTCGGGGTGGGTCGCGACGGGGTCGATGCTGACGCCCGAGTCGGGGTCGACCGTGCCCCGGCAATATGAGGCGATGCGACCGTCGGCGGTGCGGGCAACCACGTTCAGCTCCGGACGGAACAGCGGGTTGGTGGCGAGGCTGCGCAGCACCGGGATCCGGTCCCGATTGCCACCGAACGCGCCTTCCAGGCATCGCTGGATCTCCGGATAGTCCGAGTCTCCTGCCAGCGAGTCGATGACGAACCCCTCGGGCGGGGCCGGCGGATCGCCGACCCTCGCCAGGTCGTATCCCCACCCCAGATCGACGATCTCACCTTTCTCGAATCCCCGGGCGGCGAGCACGTCATGCACCCACGTGGCCTCGTCACAGGGAAGGAGCGTCAGACTCGCGCCGTCGCGTCTGTCGATCAACCAGGCGAGGGCAGCGTCGATCAGCTCGCCGTCCTCGCTCGCCGTGAGGATGCAGTGGTCGTCCGCGCCCGATTCGGCGATCACGAGCGCCACGACGGCACCCTCACGACGGACCACCGTGCCGCAGCGCCCGAAGAACCCCGGCCGCTCGCGATTGCGCACCGTGTTGCCGGCCCACCTCCAGTCGATGAACCGGCCCGTCTCCCACCCCCAGGTGTGCTCGGCGAACGGGTTGGCCGCTCGCAGGAACCCGATCACCTCGTCGAGCTGGTCGTCAGAGATCGGCTCGAAAGTGGTTGGCGAGTCCTTCACGGCGCAACACGGTATCGAGGCGGATACACGTCGATCTCACTCCGACAGTGCGAACCCGCAGGCGTCGCAGAAGCGGGCCCTCGCCGCGTGCGCTGCCGACCCGCAATTCCTGCAGGATTCGCTGCGGGGGCGACCGGCAGTGGCGACCTCGGCCGACACGATGCCCGTTGGTACGGCGATCACGCTGTAGCCGGTGATCATCAGCATGGCCGCGAGGACCTGTCCGAGCGGTGTCTCGGGCGCAATATCCCCGAACCCGACCGTGCTCATCGTGACGATCGACCAGTAGACGCCGCTGAACATCGAGTCGTAGCCATTCTCCGGGCCTTCGATCAGGTACATCGTGGATCCAGCGATCACGTTGATGAGCACCACCACGATCAGGAATACGACGATCTTTCGCGCGCTCGCCCCAATGGCTCGCACCAAGAAGTCCGCTTCGCTGATGAACTGCACCATCTTCAACACCCG
>JABDIW010000431.1 GCA_013003515.1 Acidimicrobiia bacterium | reverse complement strand
CGGGACCGGTCACGGTGCCGTCGGGGAGGAAGGCCGAATAGAACGACGCCTGGCGGTGCATCAAGCACTTGCCCTCGACGAGCGGCTGACCGTTGTCACCGAAGGGCGTGGCAGCGATCGTGCCACCGGCGGCGAACACGGCGCCGTCGGTGTTCCACAGATCGAGCACCTCGTTCCACACCTGCTCCACGCGGGAGTCGGTGAAGTTGATGGTGTGATCGACCCACTGGTCGTAGACGTCAGCGCCATGGAAGCGCAGCATCAGGTCCTCCACCCAGTCGGTGAAGGTCCAACCCGTCGCCGGGCCGGACTCGATGCCGACGCACCACGGGGTGTCGCCGTTGGCGATCATCTCGTTGCTGAGAGCCTTCAGCTCATCCCAGGTCTCGGGGACGGCGTAGCCCTTGGCCTCGAAGCTGGCCGGGAGATACCACACGAGCGACTTGAGGTCGGTCTTGGTCGGGATCGCATACTGGGTACCGTCGACGATGCCGAACGCGTTCCAGGCTGCAGGCCAGTTGTCGGTGGTCGCATCCTCGATGTCTTCAGGCAGGGCGACCAAAAGGCCCTGTCGAGCGAAGTCGGCGATCTTGCCCGGCTGCGGGAACACCGCGATATCGGGTGGGTTGCCGCCTACGGCCTGGGCGTTGATCTGATCAGAAAAGTCACGGGCACCGGTGTAGACGATGTCGATACCCGTGCGCTCAGCGAGGATGTCGAGGGCGTCTTGCAACGCTCCCGCTTCTTCCTCGGAGCTCTCGGGACCGAATACCGTGACGGACGTGCCCTCCAGGTCGTCGCCACCACACGCTGCTGCGATGAGGGCGAACGCCAGAATGAGCACGAGCCACACGTGCTTGCGCATTTGGGATTCCTCCATTTGGGTTTTCTCCAACCGGGTCCCGGGAGGGACCGGCGATGAGGACGTTAGTGGCAGGCCAGACAGGCGACCACCCGACTGATGCCAAATACTGGATGGCTACGTCATGACCTCGTCAAGTGCCACCGACCTGCCCTCGGCGATCGATCGGTGAGCGGCAACACCAACCGCAACCGACCACAAACCGTCCTCGAGGGTCACCCCTGGCGGTGACCCCTCACGAATCGCATTCAGGAAGTCGATGTGCTCGAGGTAGGAGGAGCCCTCGTGAAGGCCCTGGTAGGCCACGTGGTCATCGTCCACGATGATCTCTTTCACCTGTCGGCCGTCGGCCCGCCTCCCGATCCGAACCAGGTTCTGGGGTACGAACGCCTCCACCTTCCCGACATCACCGGTCACCGCGATCTCCTGCTCGTTCACCGACCCCTCGGCGAACATGCACAGGTCGAGCATCGCTCGGGCACCACCCTCGTACTCGACGATCACGTAGGCGTTGTCGATGATGTCGGGGACCTCGCCCTCGTACTCCTCATCGAGGTGGTTCACATCCTGAGCGCCCGATGCCATCACGGACACGGGACGCGACCCGACGATCAGATTCATCAGATCGAAGAAGTGGCAGCACTTCTCCACCATGGTTCCTCCCGTGTTGCGGTTGAAGCGATTCCAGTCGCCGACCTTGGGGAGAAACGGGAAACGATGCTCCCGGATCGCAACCATGCGCACCTGACCCGTCGCCCCGTCGGCGACCTCTCGAACCAGGCGGGCGATCGAGGGCTTGTACCGGTACTCCAGCCCCATCCACACGATGCCCTCTCTGCCTTCGGCGAGCTCGACGACCTTCTGGCAATCCTCGACCGTGGTGCACAGCGGCTTCTCGATGAGCACGTGCAGATCGCTGCGAGCGCGCAAGACGTCGCCGAGCACGTCGGCGTGCGTCATGTTCGGCGAGGCGATGACGACGGCATCCACACCCCCGTACTCCATCATCGACTTGTGATCGTGGAAGACGGCGAGATCGTCGGAACCGACCGCCGAGGCAGCTGCGCGACGCGATCCCTCGTGGGGATCGGCGATGGCGGTGACCACGGCACCGTCGATTGCCGCGATGTTGAGAATGTGTTCGATCCCCATCATTCCGGTCCCGATGACGCCGTACCTGGTCTCGCTCACTCCTTCTCCCTTCTCGTTCGGCACCTACGATACGACGATGCTCATCGACCCAGTTGCACGCACGATCGGCACCCTCGACATCGCCGCCGGACCGCTTTCGTTCGGCTGCTGGCGATTCACCACCGCCGACGTTCCCGAAGCTCTCGGTCTCGTCGAGACAGCCCTCGATCTCGGAATGACGCTGATCGACAACGCCGACGTCTACGGGCTCGATTGGGGCGGCACTGGATTCGGCGCGGCCGAGGAGCTGTTGGGGAAGGTCCTGGCGTCCCAGCCGACATTGCGCGATCGGATGATCCTCGCCACGAAAGGCGGCATCATCCCCGGCGTCCCCTATGACTCGTCACCCGAGCATCTTCGGGCGGCCGTCGAAGCCTCGCTGCGGCGCCTCGGTGTCGACACCATCGACCTGTATCAGGTGCACCGACCGGACCTCTACACACACCCGGCCGCTGTCGCCGAGACGCTGGCCACCCTGCGATCCGAAGGGAAGATCCGTGAGGTGGGTGTCTCCAACCACGCCCCTGCGCAGACCGAGGCTCTCGCCGCCCACCTCGACTTCGACCTCGCCACCGTGCAGCCCCAGTTCTCGGCGATTCATCTCGATCCCCTCTTCGACGGCACCCTGGATCAGGCGATGAGGTTGGGGGCTCTGCCGCTCGCCTGGAGCCCTCTCGCCGGAGGAGCCCTCGCCACCGGCGACGGCGTCCGGCCCGAGCTCCTCGAGGTCCTCGATCGGCTGGCGAATCGCGAGGACGTGTCCCGTTCCGTCATCGCCTACGCCTTCGTTCTCGCGCACCCGGCCAAGCCCATCGCCATCGTCGGGACACAACGACCGGCGCGGCTCGAGGAGGCGATCCAGGCGCTCGACGTGACACTCGTCCACAGCGACCTGTACGACATCATCGAGGCGTCGACTGGCACGCCTCTGCCATGACAGGAAGGAGCAAACGATGACGATGGAGGTTGCCTGGTTCGGCGCCCTGTGTGACGACGACTACGAGTTCCTCGGCGTCCCCGATCCGGCGTTGGCGAGCTCATGGGAGCACTGCTCTGACATCGTCCGCACCGCCGACAGGAACGGCTTCGACAACGTCCTGCTGCCGTCCGGGTATGCGCTCGGCATCGACACAGTCGCATTCGCTTCGGCGATCGCAACCCACACCGAGAACATCAAGCTGCTGGTGGCAGTTCGAATGGGTGAGATGCACCTGCCCCAGCTCGCCAGGCAGCTGGCAACCATCGACCAGATATCGGGCGGGCGACTGAACATCAACATCATCTCGTCAGACATCCCCGGCGAGAAGCTGGAAAGCGCCCCCCGCTATCAGCGGACCGCCGAGTGGATGCATGTGTTGCGCGCACTCCTCAATGGTGAGTCCGTCGACTTTCATGGCGACTTCGTCGATCTGGCGATCGATCCTCCGCGGGTGCGCACCGTGTCCGGGAACTGCCCGCCGCTCTACTTCGGCGGCTTCTCCGAGCCGGCCAAGGAGACCGCGGCCGCCCACGCCGACGTCTTCCTGACGTGGCCGGACACGGTCGCATCGGTCGCCGCAACCGTGGAGGACATGCGGGAGCGCGCCGAACGACACGGCCGCGAACTTCGCTACGGCCTTCGCAGCCACGTCATCGTTCGCGAGACGGAGGCCGAGGCCCGGACTGCCGCCGATCGGCTGGTGTCCAGGCTCGACCCCGAGACGGGCGAAGCCATCCGCGGCAAGTCGCTGGACGCGGCGTCGGTAGGCGTGCAGCGCCAGTCGGCGCTGCGCGGGGACGCCGATGACGCCGGCTATGCCGAGGCGAACCTGTGGACCGGCGTCGGTAGGGCCCGGTCGGGAGCCGGCGCCGCCATCGTGGGCGACCCCGATCAGGTGGCCGCCAAGCTGCAGGCCTACCAGGAGGTCGGCGTCGAGGCCTTCATCCTGTCGGGGTATCCCCACATCGCGGAGTGCGGCCTGTTCGCAGAGCACGTGCTCCCTCGCCTCGACCACGCACCACTTCGCTGACATGGACGACGTCGCCGCCGTGAACCGCCGGCGATGGAATGCCCTCGCAGAGGCCGGTGTCGAGTACACCGTTCCCTGGCTCGAAATCGATCGGGCCAAAGCTCGCGGCTACCTCGGCGACTTCGGTGTCGACATCGACCCGGCAGGCCTCGACGTGCTGTGTCTCGCCGCCGGAGGCGGACAGC
>JABDIW010000432.1 GCA_013003515.1 Acidimicrobiia bacterium | reverse complement strand
CTGGCGCAGACCATGGCCGACCGCGGCGTGGCGGTGGATGTCTTCACGCGCCGAGACGATCCCTCCGTTCCCGCCGAGGTCCTGGTGTCGCCCAACTATCGCGTCATTCACGTGGATGCCGGCCCGGCCCGCCGGCTGCCGATCGCGGCGCTCCCCGAGGTCGTGGGGACGTTTGCCAAGCAGGTGATCACGTGGATCCGCGATCACGGGCTCACCTACGACCTGGTCCACAGCCACTACTGGATTTCCGGCTGGGCGGGGGTCATGGTGAAACAGAACCTGCAGATCCCGCTCGCCAACTCGTTCCACACCCTGGGTCGGATCAAGGACCTCACCAGGCGCCCCGACCAGGAGCCGTCATCGGCGGTCCGTGTGCTCACCGAGCAGGAAGTGATCGACCAGTCCGACTGCGTCATCGCCTCGACCCCGGCCGAGGCGACCGATCTGCTGGAGCACTACGGCGCCAGCCCGGAACGTCAGTGTGTGTCGCCTCCTGGTGTCGATCACGAACTGTTCTCGCCGGGATCGAAGGTGGGGGCGCGCGACGTGCTCGGCCTCGGCGACGGCAACGTCCTCTTGTACGCGGGACGCATCCAGGCGCTCAAGGGAATCGATGTGGCGATCGAAGCCACCGCCCGGCTTCGCGATGTCGATCTCCTGATCGTCGGCGGGCCCAGCGGGCCTCGCGGCGGCGACGAAGTCGCCGGTCTCCGTTCGCTCGCTGAGGCACTGGATGTCGCCGACCGGGTCCACTTCCTCTCTCCGCAGCCTCACGAACGGCTTGCCGACTTCTACCGGGCAGCCGATCTGCTGGTGCTGCCGTCACGAAGCGAGTCGTTCGGGCTGGTCGCCGCCGAAGCCCAGGCCTGCGGCCTTCCCGTGCTTGCGGCCAACGTTGGTGGGCTGCCACATGTGGTTGCGGACGGAATCGGCGGGGTGCTGGTCGATGGCTGGGATCCCGCCACATGGGCGAGCACGGCCCGGGCCCTCCTCGACGACGGCGACGAGCTCGCCCGCCTGTCGAAGGGCGCCGCCGAGTGGTCGGCCCGGTTCTCGTGGCCGGCGACCGCCAACCGTCTCCTCGAGCTGTATGCCGGGATCACCGGAACCGATGCCGGATCCTGAGGAGGTCCTGCGGGCCCACACGCTGGCCGCAGCCGATGACCCGTCGTCCGACATCGTCTGGGCAGGCCGGCATGAGCACAGATGGGGTCTGCGGATGGCGCAACGGTGTCGGGACTTCACGACCGTGTGGTTCGATGCGGGCCAGCGCACGGTCCGGTTCGAGGCATATGTGATCGGCCGGCCCCCGTCGGCGGCAGCGGAGGTCTATCGCCAATGCCTTGCCCGAAACCGGGAGACGCTGTTTGCCCGATTCGCCCTCGACCCGGATGGCGACCTGGTCCTCTGTGGCCGGGTCCCCAACGATCTCGTGACGCCCATCGTCATCGACACGGTCATCGGGGAGGTCTATCAGCTGGTCGAGGTGGCGTTCCGGCCGATGGTGCGTGCGATGGGACGCGAAAAAAACGCCTGAAGAAACTTGTCGACATCGCCCTGTGTGCAAAACCCTGTGGATAGCTGTGGATATGTGGACAATCCGTTGGTGGGATAGGCCGTGCGGCCCAGTCCTCACCGGTCCTCGTCGTGCGATGAGGCCAAGTAGGTGGGAACAGGCATGCGTGCGGTTGGCGCAGGGCGCCAGCGGGGATCTTGACCCGCCCCCGGTGGCTTCGTAGCTTGCGAGACGGCAAGGCCCAAGGTGCCGAATCGGTCCCACCTCGTTCGGGGAAGTGCGGGGAGGATCCGATGGAGTTCCTTGGGCCATTGCCGCGACAATGGGGTCATGGCCCGCCTCACCACCCTCTCGCTGCCCATCGCCTGGGAGTCGCTTGGTCTCCCGACGACTCCCGTCTTCGGCGGCGTGACGCTGATCGACGGACCCGTCGGCTGGGGATGGGAGCCCGAAGCTCCGGAGCTGCCGATCGCCGTGGTCGAACCCGTCACGGGGACCTCGGTGGAGGGCTGGGGTGTCGATCACGTCGTTGTGCTCATCGATTCCGTCGACGAGACCGTCGAGACCATGGCCGACATCGGCCTCACCCCGCGTTTGAAGATGGAGGTGCGGGGACGGCCCGCCGTCTTCTTCCGCGCCGGCCCCGTCATCGAGGCCATCACTTCTCCGGTGCGCCAAAGCGCCCTGTACGGGGTGGCCCTCGTCACCGATGAGCCACTCGAGACCGTTGCTCTGCGGTGGAGGAGCATGGGTCATGACGTCGGTGATCCCGGGCCGGCGATCCAGCCGGGCCGACGCATCCTCACCGTCCGGGGGATGGAGGCCGGGCTCGCCGTGATGAGCCCTGATCGGCAACTCGCCGACGGTGGGTAACCTCGGCTTGCCATGAAGCCATTCGACGACGACACCTCACTCAACCTCCGTCACCGGCTTCTCGGTCTCAAAGGCGTTGTGATGCTCATCGGAGGCTCCGACACGGGGAAGACGACGTTCGCCAGGCAACTGCTCGCCGAGGGCGTGGCCGCGGGGAGAACAATCGGCTTCGTCGATGCCGATCTGGCGCGGCCGACCGTGGGCCCGCCCGCCTGCGTCGGGATCAAGGTCGTGTCCACCCGCGCCGACCTCGACATGCTCCATGAGGCCGACGGGCTGCGGTTCGTGGGGTCCACGGCCCCGCAGGGAGTCATCGTCCCCCACGTGGTCGCCGTGGCGACCGCGGTGGAGGCGGCGCGTCGCCGAGCCGACCTCGTCATCATCGACACGACCAGCGAGATCACCGGTGTCGTTGGCCAGACGCTGAAGTACCACCTCGTCGAGTTGGTACGCCCCACGGCCATCGTTGCCATTCACCGGGGAGGCGAGCTCGATCCACTCGAGGGGATGCTGTCTCGCTTCCTGTCCACCCGTATCGAGGTCATCGACACCGACCGGTCGATCCCGATCTCCTCACCGCTGGAACGCCAGGCCGAACTCATCAAGGCATTCCAGGCAGCGTTCGCCTCACCCCTCGAGAGGTGGCGGGTGGCGCCCACCGTCTTCGCACCGACCCTGCCCGAGGGGTTCCCTGTCAACCGGCTTCACGGCATGCTCGTTGGCGTCCAGGACCCCAATGCCCGGTGTCTGGGGCTCGGCGCCATCGAGGCATCCGAGGAGGGATCGCTGGGCGTGGTCACGTCGGTCGGAGAAGAGATGCGCGGGCTACGGCTCGGTTCGATGCGGATCGATCTCGAGACGTTCAAGACGACGCGGGTCCGGCTCCGTCAGCTGATGTTCGGGGTATGACCATGATGCCTGTCTCGTTCCTGTCCGACTTCGGCCACTCCGATGAGTTTGTCGGGGTGGTGCACGGGGTCATCGCTCGTATCGAGCCGTCGGTGCCGGTTCTCGACATCACCCATGGGGTTCCCCGGGGAGATGTCCGGTCGGGTGCCTTCGCCCTCCTTCGGGCCGTCCAGTACATGCCCGAGGGCGTCGTGCTCGCCATCGTCGACCCCGGTGTGGGTACCGACCGGCGAGCCATCTGCGCACGCACCCCGGCCGGTCTCTTCGTCGGGCCCGACAACGGTCTCCTGGCGCCGTCGGTGGCAATGGTCGGTGGCGCCGACCTGGTCGTGTCGATCGAGAACCCGGAGCTCCGTCTCCCCGCGGAAGGCGACACCTTCGCCGGCCGCGACCTGTTTGCTCCTGCGGCCGCGGTCCTCGCCTCTGGCCAGGCCTCGATCGAGCAACTCGGGCCTGCCGTCGACCCCGAGTCGATCACTCCGCTGATGGTGCCTCTCGTCGACCACCGGGACGGCGGTGCCGTCGGTGAGGTCCTGTGGGTCGACGGGTTTGGCAACGCTCAGACCAACATCACTCCCGCCGATCTCGAGCTCCTGGGGTTCGGCCCCGGCTCGACTCTCGTCCTCCGGATCGGTGCGATGGAGTTCCCGATCACCTGGGCCCGAACCTACGGCGACGTCCTCGAAGGCGAGGGGCTGGTGCACGTCGACTCATATGGTCAGATCGCGGTAGCGGTGAGAGGCGGATCCGCCATCGACGAGTATCCGTTGGAGAC
>JABDIW010000421.1 GCA_013003515.1 Acidimicrobiia bacterium | reverse complement strand
GCCTTGCCGCCATCGAGACCGTCGCTGCCGGAGCGGCCGACGCGGCGTTCTGTGCGGTCCGCCCTCCGGGCCATCACGCAACTCCGTCTCGTGCGATGGGCTTCTGCATCTTCAACAACATCGCGATTGCGGCGAGACACCTCGCCGATGCCGGCGAGCGTGTCGTGATCCTCGATGTCGACGTCCATCACGGCAATGGGACGCAGAAGATGTTCGACACCCACCGCGACGTGCTCTACCTCTCGCTCCACGAGTTTCCGGCATACCCCGGAACGGGTTGGATCGACGAGTCCGGAACCGGTGGTGGTGAGGGCTCTGTGATCAACGTCCCGTTGCCTGCCAACAGCGCAGGTGACGTCTATCACGAGGCGATCGAACGGGTCATCGTGCCCGTGGTCGCCGAAGCCGAGCCCGACTGGGTCCTGGTGTCTGCGGGCTACGACGCCCACGACAACGATCCGCTGGCGGACCTACGGCTTCTCGCCGGCGATTACGGCCGTGCGATCGGCGCGGTGGCTGCCGCTGTGCCCGACCCCCGGTGGGTCTTCTTCCTGGAGGGTGGCTACGACCTCGAGGCGATCGCTGGATCGGTGGCGGCAACCGTCGATGGCCTGGCCGGGCTCCCGGTGGACGGGCGACGTCTCGCGACCAGCCCAAGCCATCCGGCGTGGCGAATGGTCGATCAGGTCGCCCAGCGTGCGGCCACCTGGTGGTCGGGAATCGGCTGACGTCACGGCAACTTCCTGCTCAAGACGGCACGCCGACTGCCGATACCACCCAAAGTAGTTAGTGACCGCATCCCGCAGTCAGGAGACAGCCCGTGCCCGAATCGCTCCCCCAACTCGACGAGCTGCTCGGCAAACTCATGTCCGTGCGCGGTTCCGACCTCCACCTCAAGGTGGGGTCGCCGCCGGCATACCGCATCGACGGTGCGTTGCATCTGTCGAATCTCCCCAAGCTCAAGCCCGAGGACACCGAGGCCTTCGCCAAGCAGATCATGCCGGAGCGCGTTCGTGACGAGTTCGAGGCGATCTCCGAGGCCGACTTCGCCTACGGGATACCGTCTCTGGGCAGGTTCCGTGTCAACTGCTTCGTACAGCGCGGATCGGTCAACATCGTGATGCGGGCGGTGTCGAACGCGTCGAAGAACTTCGATGAGCTGGGTCTCCCACCGATCGTGGAGAGCTTGTGTC
>JABDIW010000414.1 GCA_013003515.1 Acidimicrobiia bacterium | reverse complement strand
GGTCGTCGTGGTCGAAGCCGGCGTCGTCGTGGACGGGGTGGTCGACGTGTCCCCGACGGCCTGAGCGGTGCACGCCGACACGGCGAGCACGATCACAGCCAGGGCGAGACGGGAGTACACGCCGAGGATCGTACCGGTGGGCTAGGAGAACGCCGGGATGCCGGTGAGCGCCTGACCCAGGATCAGGGTGTGGATCTCGTTGGTTCCCTCGTAGGTGAACACCGACTCCAGGTTGTTCATGTGGCGGATGACCGGGTACTCGAGGGTGATGCCGTTGGCGCCGAGGACGCTGCGAGCCGACCGGGCGACATCGAGTGCCATCCGAACGTTGTCGAGCTTCCCGAACGAGATGTGCTCTGACGAAACGGTGCCCGCATCCTTCATCCGCCCGATGTGGAGGGCGACCAGCATCCCCCGATTCACCGAGACCATCATTTCGACCAGCTTCTGCTGGGTCAGCTGGAACGAGGCGATCGGCTTGGAGAACTGCTCCCGCTCGCCGGCGTAGTCCAGGGCCGCCTCGTAACAGGCTCGAGCCGAGCCCACGACGCCAAACAGGATCCCGAAACGAGCCTCGCTCAGCGTGGACAGCGGGCCTTTCATCCCGACCACGCCGGGAAGAACCGCGTCGGCCGGCAGCCGGACGTCGTCGAGCACGAGCTCGGAGGTGACGCTGGCCCGCAGTGAGAGCTTGTCGTGGACGTCGTTTGTGGAGAAACCTGCGGTATCGGTGGGGACGATGAAGCCGCGGACACCGTCGTCGGTCTGGGCCCACACGATGGCCACGTCCGAGATACCGCCGTTCGTGATCCACATCTTGGTGCCGTTGAGCACCCAATCCGATCCGTCGTTCTTGGCGGTGGTGCGCAACGCGGCTGCGTCGCTGCCGGCATCGGGCTCGGTGAGACCGAAACACCCGATGATGTCTCCGGCCGCCATTCCGGGCAGCCACCGCTCCTTCTGCTCCTCAGAGCCGTACGCCCAGATGGGGAACATCGCCAGGGACCCCTGCACCGACACGAAGCTGCGGACGCCGGTGTCGGCGGCTTCGAGCTCCACACAGGCGAGCCCGTACTCCACGGACGACATCCCGGCGCACCCGTAACCCTCCAGATGCATGCCGAGCAGTCCCAGGTCGCCCATCTCCTTGGCGAGCTCCACCGGGAACCGCCCCTCTTCGAACCATCCCCCGATCTGGGGCAGGATCCGGTCTCCCGTCCACTGGCGCACGGTGTCGCGCACCAGCTTCTCCTGGTCCGAGAGCAGCGCGTCGATGGCGAGGAAGTCGCGGGGATTGTTCCCGCCGGGCTTGATTGGTTCGTGACTCATGGCGTCAAGCCTAGGGGTGCCTCGCGGCGTTGGAGGGCAGCCGAGCAGGTGATTCAGGCAGAGCGGCGCAGGAGGCGACGACGTTGCTTCTCGGTGGTGCCGCCCCACACTCCGTAGGTCTCGCGGGCTTCGATGGCGTATGCGAAACACTCGTCGCGGACCGGGCATGTGGCGCAGATGCGCAGGGCTTCGGCTTCCTGGCTCTTGGAGTCCGGGAAGAACACGTCGGCGTCTCCTTGCCGACACGCCCCGAACACCAGCCAGGGGCGTTCCTCGGTGATCGGCACCGCAAGAATCAGATCGTTCATGTCGGTCACCTCCTCAAGGTGACGGGCCTCCCTCGACACCTCTGAGGCGCCGGCCTTGCTATTCAGACGTCGTTTCCGCCGGAATGGTTCCCGACGGTGTCGTCAGCAGCGTCTCGGGCTGGAAGCTGGACCAGGCGAACCAGAACGTGTCGAGATGCGGGATTCGCTCCAGCGTGGAACCTTCGAGTGGTCCGGCGACGGCCTCACCGAGAACGTTCCAGGTGGTGCCGGTGATGTCATCGACGAAGCCGCCTTCGGTGTCGACCGAGAACGTCGCGGGAGTCCCGTCCACGACCGGCGAGAACACGCCCACGGTGCCTACGTCGCGTCCGGTGGCCACCGTTTCTCCAGCGAGGGCGGACGCCTGACCGGGACTCCACAGGATGACCACCGGGTCATCTCCGACCTCGCCCGCGGTGACGGTCCCCAGGCCGCCCTGGAGCGTGGTGATCGTCCAGGCCCGGGCGTCCCCATCCCGCACGACGCCGACGACCCGGCGCATCGACTCCGAGCGCGGATCGGTGGTGCCGTTGAACAGGAATGGCTCGGAGGCGAGCGTGTCATAGGCGCTGCCCCCGAATCCCGACCCGGCGTACGGGTTGCGGCCGTATCGATCCCGGTTCGGCGGATCGAGGACGAGCCCATCGGGGTGTGCTTCGACGAATCCTTCCCACGAAACGAGCCCGGCGCTCACCCGCTCCAGCTGATCACCGGTGCGGTCTCCGATGACCGCCTCGCCCGTGAAGTGGAGCCACAAGCTCTGAGTGAGCCGGTCGTACATCACGAGAGAGGAGTTGAAGAGCATTCCAGAGACACCGAACGTCGTCTCGATGCCGTTCACCTCCCTCACGAAGGCAAGGGCCGAGTTGCACAGCGGGCAGTACGTGACGGTGATCGGGTCGTCGCCGACCACATCGTTGACGATCTCGTGGTTCATCAACACCCGCACGGGGTAGGCCCTCGCATCGCCATTGCGCTCCACGAACACGACCGCTTCGGCCGGCTCTAGCCACGCTCCGAGCTCGGACGCCGGCGTCAGGACGGGATCGTCGATGGCCGGGATCAGGTCGGGCCCGGGGAGGCCGAACAGGAGCCGATCGACATCGATGCCAGGGGTTGGGAACCTCGGATCGTCGTTGGAGAGACCGTCCGAGTAGGCGACTTCGAGCGCCGACACTCCGGAGGGATTGCTGCCCTGGGTGGTCGTCACGGCGTCGCCGTCACCTGCAGTGGTCGAGGAACTCGATGCGGGCCCGTCATCGCCACTCGAACCGCCACACGCCGAGGCCACCAACGAGAGGACGACGGCGAGAGCGACAACACGAAGCTTCATGGGGGACGCAACCCCCGCTCGGGCTGGGGGATTCCCCGACATGATTCACAGCGGTCGAAACCACTACAATCTGTCGCCGAACGCCGGAACCGCTCAGAGGGGATTCATGCTGTATTTCGCCTACACCGCGTTGATCACTCCCGAACGACTCGCTCAGGTGGCGCCCACCGCAGAGTTCAAGTTCATCGCCCACCTGCCCGAGTGGGGTCTGGAGTTCCCCATCAACGACGACGACTGGGGAGGCGGTCTTCCATCCGTCTCGCCGACGACAGGTTCGACGGTGTGGGGCGCGGTGTTCGAGGTTCCCGAGGGCGAAGTCGACCTCGTGAAGAAGATGGAGGGCGAGGAGCATCGCGCCGCGACCACCATCGAGGCCATGGACCGCACCGGGAAGAGACACCAGGTGACGACGTTCGTCTTCGACGGCAAGAAGAACGGTGGCTACACACCATCGAGCAAGTACTTGCTGATGATGCTGCGAGGATCGCGTCACTGGAGCCTCCCCGCCGGTTGGATCGCCGGCCTCGAAGAACACCTCTCCGCCGCCTCCTGACCCCCCACCATGTCCACGTCGTCTCCTTCCAGGGACTCGGGCTAGGGACTAGCGACTAGGGACTAGGGACTCGTAATAGATCGAAGGGCCCCCGAAGGGGCCCCTCGACGTGGGTGAGTCCGCCTGTAAGCCGGATTCTGTCCGGGCGATGCCCGGGACGGTCATCCATCTGGGACCCGCGTTGCCGCGAGCCTCATGCGATCCACCTGGAACCATGGAGCGGGCCACCCGGTTCCTGCTTGATCTTGCTCCCGGTGGGGTTTACCTAGCCGCCCCGGTCTCCCGGGACGCTGGTGGTCTCTTACACCACCGTTTCACCCTTGCCTGTGCCCGGAGGCCATCGGCGGTCTGCTCTCTGTTGCACTATCCGTCGGGTCGCCCCGCCTGGGCGTTACCCAGCACCGTGCCCTGTGGAGTCCGGACTTTCCTCGACACCGAAGTGCCGCGACCGTCCGGCGGACTCGACTGCGAAGTGTACCGACAGAGGAAGAAGGCTCTCGCCGGTCAGCGCCAACCGGCGGCCATCGCCACCGACTCGGCGTCGGTCGTCTCCTGAATCGTCATCTCCGTCACCCGGACAACGGACCCGGTGTGGCGACCATGCCCATCGCGCAACGCAGTGATCACGCAGGTCGCATCGATGCGCGAGCCGTCGACCTTCCTCAGGCGAGCCACCACCACCCCACCGCTCGAGAGCGCGAGCGCGAAGCGCCGAACATGCTCGGCGTCGATGTACTGGGGGAGGTCGCTGCCCACGAGCTGGCCGAGGTCGAGACCGAGGAGGCCATCGGCGCCGAGGTCGGCCTGGAGGATCGTGCCGTGAGGGTCGGTCAAGATGACGGCGGCGTCGGAGTCATGCGGAGTCTCGGTGTCGTCGTTGCGAACGAGCGCATACCGGATCGCTCGAACCAGACCGGCAGCGTCGATCGTGCCTTTCACCAGGTAGTCCTGGGCGCCACCGCGTATCGCGGCGGCCGCCATCTCCTCGTCTTGATGGGCGGACAGAACGACGATCGGCACATCGGCGAAGGCATCCCGGATGGCGACCAGGGCTTCGAGCCCTGAGGCGTCCGGCAGCATCAAGTCGAGGAGCACGCAATCGACCGGCTCGGCGTTGAGGTGCTTGAGGCCGTCGGTCAGGGACGCCACCCGGTGAAGGTCGTCGGTGAGCGCCCACTCGTCCTGGAGCATCGACCGTACCAACCGCACGTGGAGCGGGTTGTCCTCTACGAGCAGGATCCTGGGCATTGCGTCGCGCTCGGTTCCGACCATGTCTCTCCCTCGAAGATCCTCATGGATATCGGTGCATTCGGACGGACGGTTGAGGAATTCGGACAGTGGAAGGGGCCCCGGATCAACCAGGGCCCCTTCGGTCCTTTGCAGGGTGTCCGGTGGTCAGTCGATGAGCTCGTCGACCTTGACGCCGACCTCTCCCGTCGTCACGAGCTTGTACAGACCCCACCCGACGATGGCGCCGATGAATGGCGCCGTCAGATAGATCCAGATGTCCGTCCCCTGGGCGCCGGCAATGGCCGTCGCCAGCGTCCGAGCAGGGTTCACGGAAGCACCGGTCAGCGGGTACGCAGCGAAATGGATGCCGACATAGGTCAGTGAGATGGCCATGAGTGCCGATCCCCCGAACTCCTCTGATGTCGTGACCTTGAGGATCACCATCACAAACAAGGCAGTCAGAGCAAGCTCGATGAAGAAGGTCTCCATGGTCCCGGCCCCGCCCGGCACGGTCGCCATCTGGCCGACCTGCTCCTGGCTCGAGGCGATGAGGAGCAGGTACCCGGCGATGACCCCACCACCGACTTGAGCTATCCAATAGAAGATCAGGGTCGTCGTGTCGACACGGTTGTCGAACAGCGCCCCGAGCGTGACCGCCGGGTTGAAATGGCCGCCCGAGACCTCACCGACTGCGTAGAGGGCGGCCAAGAGTGCGAGTCCCCAGCCGAAGGCGATGATCACGAGGCTGGAATCACCGGCTGGTCCCGATGACAGGATCGCCAGACCACCGACGAACACCAGGATGAAGGTACCGAGGAACTCGGCGAGAATCTTGCGGACATCCGTGGACATGGAGGGCTCCTCTCGCGCTGATCGACTCCGGTGGGTTTGACTCTGCAGCCTCGCACGAGGTTTCTGGTGGATTTCCGAGGATCACTAGGGTCGCCCAATGGTAAAACTCGCCTACTTCTGTGGTCATGAGCAGTTCCAGCCCGAGGTCCTCGTCCGGCACGCCCGGTTGGCCGAGGAGGCTGGGTTCGACTTCCTCCTCGTCTCGGAGCACTTCCACCCGTGGGTGGACGACCACTCGGCGTCGGGCTTCGCATACTCCACGATCGGGGCGATGGCCCAGGTCACCGAGCGCGTGGAGATCGCCACCGGCGTGACCACGCCCCTGTTCCGGTATCACCCGGCGATCGTTGCCCAGGCGGCAGCGACACTCGACCGCCTCTCGGGTGGTCGCTTCCATCTCGGGGTCGGCACCGGGGAGAACATCAACGAGGGCCCCCTCGGGTACCCGTTCCCCAAGTACGCCGAGCGGGCCGCCCGGATGAACGAAGCCCTCCAGATCATGCGCCGGCTCCTCGACGGCGAGAAGCTGACGTTTGACGGCGAGTACTACACGACCGACCGGGCCAAGCTGTACAGCCCGCCGATCGGCGACGTCCCGATCTGGATGGCAGCCGGGGGACCCAAGTCGGCGGCGCTGGCCGCACGGCTCGGCGAAGGCATCATCACGTCGGTCAAGGTTCCCGAAGAGACCATGGAGCGGGTGATCAACCCGGCCCGGGAAGCGGCTGCCGAAGCCGGCCGGGCAGCACCCCGGGTGCTCGCCAGCCGCTGGACCGTGCTCGCCGAACACGAGGACGAGGCATGGTCGACGCTGGGGGCATGGCGCGGTTTGCGGGCGCCGGGTCGCCTCGAGGCCGTCGATCCGGCCGAGCTCCGCAAGGTCGCCGACCAGATGGACCGTGCCGAGATCCTGAGCCGCTACACCATCGTCAAGGGGCCCGACGACTACGTGGAGGCCTATCGGCCCCTCGTGGAGGGCATCGGCGCCGAAGTGGTCGCCATCCAGACGACGTCGGTCGATCAGGAGGCGACGATCGCCATGCTCGGTGCTGAGGTGCTGCCGCGGCTCCGGGCACTCGCTACGGACTGATCAGCACCTCGAGCCGCTCCAGGAGCACATCGATCTCTGCCGACAGCTCGTCCGAGATCTCGGTTCCCGGCTCCCGTGACATCCCGGCGCGCAACGGAACGTCGACCATCTCTGCGATGGACCGCACTTCCTCCGTTTCGGCAGCGAAGAACCTGTCGAAGGCACGCACGAATCCAGGACCGAAGGTCGCCATGAAGTCGACCCGCCAGAACCCGTTGGTCTCGGCGGCGATGATCTCGGTCGTGCCTCCCCCAGGCCCGGTGGCAGGGACCGCGGCATACAACTGATCGCGCACGGTGAACGGGAAGGCGGCGCCCAGCTCGATGGTGGCAACCCCGTCGAGGGTGAACGCCTCGAAGTCGGCCCGAAATGACGACCAGTAGGACTCGAGCGTCGCCTCCGGGACTCCCTCGTCGATGAGGGCGAGGATCTCGCCGGCACTCAGCCGGTTCTCCAGCCCCAGCAAGACTGCCAGACCTCGTGGCTCCACCATGACCCGCAGCTCTGCGGTGTCGACTCGCCCCACCGCATCGAGCCAACGGGTGATCGCCTCCTCGGGAGCAGAGGCCGGAGCGGGGGCCGTTGGGTCGGTGGTGCCGCCGCCACACGCCGTGACGAGACCAACACATGCGAGCACGAGAACTCCGAAACGCATCAGGGCGAAGTTAGCCACCTACCATCACCCGCCGTGACTCCCCGCCCCGCCATGACCCTCGCCCTCGGCCTCTTCGCCGGCTTCGTGGCCGGCCTTTTCGGGATCGGCGGCGGAGTGGTCATCGTCCCCGGACTCGTGCTTCTCCTCGGCTTCGCCCAGTCGCGGGCCAGCGGCACATCGGTCGCCACCATCATCTTCTCTGCGGCTGCCGGTGCGGCCAGCTTCGCCCTTGGAGACGCAGTCGATTGGAGCGCTGCGGCCTCCATCGCCGCAGGCAGCGTCTTCGGCGCATTCCTCGGCGCCCGGTTCATCGAGCACGTGCCGGTGCACTGGCTGGCCCGGGCCTTCGTCGTCATCCTGCTCGTAGCAGCCGTGAGATTGGCGATCTGATGGAAATCGTCGGCTACGTACTCCTCGGTCTCGGCGCCGGCGCGGCGGCATCGCTGCTCGGCATCGGCGGTGGCGTGATCTTCGTGCCCGCTCTCGTCATCCTGTTCGAGTTCGAGCAGCAGACGGCTCAAGGCACCTCACTCGTCGTCATCGTCGCCACGGTGCTCGTGGGGGCCGCGACTCACCACCGCCACGGCCGCGTGGATTGGCGAACCGTGTGGCCGCTTGCCGTGACCGGCGCCATCGGCGGAGTGCTCGGGTCCCGGCTCGCCCTCGCCATCGATCCCTCGGCTCTGCGACGGCTGTTTGCTGCGTTCCTGGTGCTGATTGCGATCAGGATGGCGAATCGGACACGCCGATCGGCACATGAATGATGCCCGTGCGTGTGAACTCCCGGCGCGCCTCTCGATCCGAGAGTCCGCCGGCCCGCCACAGGTACACCAGATAGGCGAGCCCGAAGGCCTCTCCGGCCCATCGCAACGGGTCCGTGACGATCGCCTCCAGATACGCACCGGCCGTCTCGAACCCCGATGGTGCGAAGTCGAACCCGAAGAACGGCCACAACAGCGACTCCGGGTGAGACCACATCCCGTCCAACAGGAGGTGCATCAGCATCGCAACCGGGATGGCCATCCACCGTCGCCGGGGTCTCCCTCGCCGGGTCACCAGGACCACACCGATCATCACGAGAGCGGCAACGAGGAGCGAATGAGCGACCAAGAGGATGCTGCTCGTGGAGGCGAAGAGGGCGAGGCCGACGGGCGTATCGATCAGGTCGGCAACGACAGCTCCGAGAGCCAGAGTGCGGAGGTCCATCCGCTCGTCACGGAACGTGTACCGGACGAGGAGGGTCGTGGCGCCGAGATGCCAGAAGAGCACTCAGGGAACGAGTATCCGGCGACAGTGCAGACACCGTGGCGGGTCTGCCTTCGTCGCCTCGGCGACCTCGGCCCGCGACAGCTTGAGGTGACACACGCCACACGTCCCGTCCTCGGACAGACGACCCACGGCCGTGCGCTCCTTGCCCTGACGGAGTTCCTCGTACAACTCGACCAGGTCCTCGGGAATGGACGGCACGATGTCGGCCTTGCGAGCCTCGTGTTTGGCGATGTCGGCATCGATCATGCCCCACTGCTTGGAGATCTCGGCCTCCAGCTCCGACTTGGCTGAAGCCGCCGCATCCCTTTCGGCGGTGATAGCCGTGACATCCTGTTCCTGCGTCTCCCGCTGTTCCATCAGTGCCAGGACCTCGTCCTCCATGGCACCAATGTTGCGCCGCAACATCTGCACCTCGTCCCGCATGTGCTCGGTCTCCCGAGCCGACATCCCCCCGGCGAAGAGGCGATTCTCCTCCTGGCCGAGCTTGATCTCGGCGATCTCCAACTCGCCGCTCGTCTTGTCGAGCGTCCGGGTCGTTTCGGCGAGGTCCTCGGAGGCCGCCGCCAGACGTCGCTCGACCTTGTCGAGGCCGGCAGCGGCAGCTCGGTACTTCTCCAGCTCCGGCAATGTCTCGCGCTGATGGAGGAGGCGATCGATATCTGTGTCTTCCGCCTGCAGATCGAGCAGATCGGCGAGACCGGTGGGGCTCAGCATCAGATGCCCCTCCACGGGGTCGGGTCGGTTGCGGTGAGGTCGATTGCGTCTGTCATCTCGGAGACGGCAGCGTACAGCGCGCGCATGCCGGGTCGTTCGGTCTCGGCATGCCCCGGATCGACCACTGCCAGGCCGCGAGAAACGGAGTCACGGGCTCTGTGGTGCCCCACGTCGCCGGTGACCAGTACGTCGGCGATCGGTGCTGCCGCGCCGATGAAGGCAGATCCGCTGCCGGGGACGACCGCGACTGATTCGACAGGTCCCGAGCCGGCCACCCGGACGACAGCCCCGAGACGCTCGGCGGCGAGGGCGGCCACCTCATCGACCGTGGAATCGAGACGACCAACCCGACCGATCATGCCGGCGTCCCCGCGTCGGTCGTTGATGTCGATGACCGGTTCCTCATAGGGGTGCGCGCTCACGAGGGCGGCCACCACCGCTTCTACCCGGCCCGGGTCAGCGACCATCTCGATGCGAACCTCGGGCTCCCGGTTGAAGACTCCCGGTTCACCGAGGGCCGGAGAGGCGTGCGGGCCAGGGAGGAAGGTTCCCGTTCCCGAGACCCGGAACGAGCAGGCGGTGTAGTCGCCCATCGACCCGGCCCCCGCCCCCGCCATCGCATCCGCAACGTCGTCGGCGAAGGGCTCGGGGACAAACGTCACGACCTTGACGCGATCCGCCCCCCACACCGGCCCGAACGGGCGGACGTCTCCAAGCCCGAGCTCGGCGGCAAGAGCGTCTGCAGCACCGCCACTGGCCACATCGAACGCGGTGTGGACCACCGCAAGCGCCGTCCCCGACCGAATCAATCGGAACGCCCGTCCCGCAGGCCTCGTCGATGCCACCAGCGACCGGGTCTCTTTGAACAGCAGCGGGTGGTAAGCGACGACAAGGTCGACCTCCTCCTGGTCGTCGAGGGCCGCAAGGACGGATTCGGTGACTTCGTGGCACACGGCGACCCTGGTCACCTCAGCAGACGGATCGCCGATCTGGAGCCCGACAGGGTCCCATCCTGCGGCCTTCGAGAAAGGAGCGATCGTCCCCAGGAGTGTGATGAATTCGGCGACCGTCGGCATGGACGGGAGCCTAGGAGTCTGCAGACCGCCCCGGCGCATCGACCCAAGCCACGGCTACCCCGTCGGCACCGGTGATGCCGCTGACGTCGAGACCCACCGATCTCATCAGACCGGCGATGTCATCGGTCTGGTTTCCGCCACCGACGTAGTGACAGACGATCAAGCGGCCTCCGGGACCAACGGTCTCGTCGAACAACCGGCGCAGGTTGCCCGCTCGATCCGTGTCCGGAACGTACTCGACGTTGGTGCGCACGTAGTCGTAGCGCCGATCGGGCGCCCAGTCCCACACGTTGGCAACCGAGAAGTTGTCGACGTGGTGGGGGTGGCGGCGCCTCGCCAGCTCGATCAGCTCAGGGACGAAGTCGATGCCGTGAGGCACGATCGTCAGCCCATCGGGCCCCAGCCACTCGATGAGCGTGTCGAGCAGCAGCCCGTTGGCGCATCCGATGTCCATGAAGTCCCCGGACCTGTCGATCGCCTCGACGAGGCAATGCCGGGTCTCGAACCACCGTTCCGCACCGGCCGATCGTCCTGACTGACGGAACTCGTCGGCGGGGTCGGAGAGGTAGAAGTCGGCCACACGGCGCCGCAGCGTCTCGAACCACACCTCCCGATCCATCAATCGGTCGCCCAGAGCTCGCGAAGCTCTTCGCTGACGTCGACCAGCTCTTCGAGCGTGCCGGCCGCTTCGACGTGACCGTCTCTCATCACGACGATCTGATCGGCGCGGCGCATGGCGGCCCGGCGGTGCGACACGACGAGCGATGTCACATCAGGGTCTTCTGCGAAGAGGCGCTCCCACAGCTGCTGTTCGGTCGTGACGTCGAGCGCGCTGGACAGATCGTCGAACACCATCAGGTCCGGGTGCCGCAGCATCATTCGGGCCGCCGCCGTGCGCTGGATCTGCCCGCCGGAGAGACGGACGCCCAGGGGCCCCACCTCGGTGTCGAGGCCAGAAGGCATGTGTTCCATGTCCGGCTCCATCACGGCAGCGGCGATGGCATCCATCACCTCGGCGTCGGTCTTGTCCGAACCGAGGCGGAGGTTGTCTCGCAGGCTCATCGACAACAGCTTCGGCACCTGGGGTGTGTAGGCGGCGCGGGGTGGCACGAAGAACGTCGCCGGGTCGTCGACCCGCTCTCCGTTCCATGTGATCTCACCCGATGCAGGCACCAGCCCGAGCACGGCTCGCAGCAGCGTCGTCTTGCCCGAACCGATCTTGCCCGTGACCACGGTGAACGAGCCGCGGCGCAGCTCGAGGTCGATGCCGTGAATGCCGTTGTCAGAACCCGGGTAGGTGTAGGAGAGGGTGCGCACCCCCAGCACATCGAGACGACCGTTGGTGCGCTCGACTTGTGTGATCGCAGGCAGCTCGCCCTTCAACTCCAGGTCGACCTTCTCTACGACCTCGCCGACACGGCCTTCACCGAGCAGTT
>JABDIW010000379.1 GCA_013003515.1 Acidimicrobiia bacterium | reverse complement strand
CCTTGGTCACCGCTACACACCGCTACACCCGTCAGTCCGCCGGCGAGGACGGGCTCTACGAGCTCGGGACCGAAGACGACGAGTGCACCAACCTCGCCACGACCGACCTGACGCTTCGTCACGAGATGGTCGACCGGCTCGCCGACGCGCTTCTCAGGCACAGCGACAGCGCGAGAGGGCTGCAGCCCGCCTCGCCATGAGGTCCAGTCAAGCGGCCGCAGGCAGCTCGATCCATCCACTGCGGTGGCGAGGGTTAAGGGTTGCATTCGCCCCTCCGACACTCGAACATGTGTTCGGTCAGCTTCGATCCCGCTGCGTGGGGTTCTTGGACGCTCAGCCCGTTACTGCAATGGCCGCCCCGGCGATGATCATGAGGGCGCCGGCGACTTGGTAGAAGCCGTGGACTCGGTCGCCCCAGAGGATTCGTGAGCGGGCGACGAGGAGTCGGTAGAGGCCGAAGTCGGACTTGGTGCGGCCCCAGGTGATGAACAGCGCGCCGACCGTGCCGATGATCAGGCCCCAGATGATGTTCATGGTCGTTCTCCTGTGTGCACCGACGGTGGTTCGGTGGGTTCCTAGTTGGTGACGGAGATCGCGGTGCGACTATAGGTCGTGTCCTCGAGTTGGTCGACGAGGGCGGTGGCGATGTCAGCTCGGTTGATGCGGGCGTTCGGGCCGGTGTTGGTAGCGGTGTAGTGGCCGGTGGCGGGCTACTGAAGGGGTGTAGATCTAAAGGACCTGTACCTTTGGTACACTGCCGTCATGATGCTGTCCGAATCCAGTGCACGTCGGCCTCACAACCAGCCGTCGGAGGTGATGAGCGCGACGGCACTCCTCATGCCGTTGGCCGTCGGCATGGTGGGGCTATGTCTCGGTATGCAGGCTGTCATCGCGGCGAGGGGAAGCGAGATCGACCTCCTGGCTCTGGCGCTCGTCGGCACCGTTGTGCTCTTCTACTTCGGCTTCCTGGTCTGGCGTCGCGATGAGCTCCCGAAGGTCAGGTTCGGGAGCCTCGCCGCCCATGCCGTGACCTACGTTGTCGTCAACGGCAGCTTCCAACTCCATGCTTGGAGCCTGGCCATGGCAAACAGCGACGTGCTGCGGGGAGATGGCGACTTGCCGATCGATGGGGGGTGGCTGGGCATCACGTTCGGGATGGCCGGTTTCTGGGCCATCGGCTTCGCAGCCCACGCCGTCGCGAGCATCCGCCAACGCGGCTTCGAGAAGTAGCCGGCATGGAGGTCACCGAGACCGAGGAGTGGCTCGATGAACTCGTCGACCGATGGAGTGAGGTCTACAAGAAGAGCATGACAACCGTCGTGCTGCTCCACGTCATACGCGAAGGCGGGCGCATGGATGCGGCCGCAATAGCGCCTGCGTTCACCGCGGCGACCGGATGGTCACTGACTGGTCGCGGGCTGTACCGGACGTTGCGCCGGCTCGCCACAAGCAGCCTGCTCACGGTTTCAGAGGTACCGGCAGCTCGCACCGGAGCGAAACGCAAAGAGTACGAAGTCACCGCGCTAGGCGAGGCGTATCTCCAACGGGTAGAGGCCCTGCGGATCTATCTACCTGGACCAGAATCCGGACGTGCCGGTCAAGAAGACTGACAGTTCGCCTCACTACTCGGTTCAGACACTCAGGCGGCGACCTTGCTCGGCCTGACGCCGGGGGTGCGCGACCGGTCGCCCACGCGATCTGCATTGCGTATTGCAATGCAGATCGCTACGGTTGGGGCATGGCTCAGTTGGTGACTCGAGTGGAGGATGACCTCGCGGCGGCGGTGGATCAGCTGGTAGCGGCCGGCATCGTCGCCAGTCGATCCGAGGCGGTGCGTCTTGGTCTCGAGCGGCTCGTGGATCGCTGTCGACGTGACGAGATCGGTTCGCGCATCGCTGAGGGGTACCGCGCCCGCCCACAGACTGATGCCGAGGTCGGGTGGGCCGACGAGTCGTCGGTGCGGATGATTGCCGAAGAACCCTGGTGAGTGTGACGCCGGCGCAGGGTGAAGTCTGGTGGGCCGAAGCCCAGGACAAGCGGCGCCCCGTGCTGGTTGTGACGCGCAGTGAACCGATTCCGGTGCTCTCGTGGATCGTTGTCGCACCGGTGACACGGACCGTTCGCAATATTCCGACAGAGGTTGCGCTTGGCATGAGTCATGGGCTGCCTGATGAGTGCGTGGCGTCGTTCGACAACGTGCAGCCGATTCGGCGTTCGTTCTTGACTCAGCGGGTCGGTGAGCTCCACGCCAACGAACTCGATGAGATCTGCCGAGCGCTCAACGCGCTGGCGGACTGCTGATCGCCCGCATCAAGCCACCTCCGTCAAGCCGAGCCAGCGACTTCGTCGCCGTGGGTTAAGGGGGCGGAGTCCAGATTGGATTGCAACGACGATGGATGTCGGTCGATTCGATTGGAGTGAGCGATGCCTGGTGTTCGGTTGGCGGTGGCGGAGCGGGAGGAGATCTCGAGGGGGATTGCTCGGGGTGAGTCGTTGGCGGAAATTGCTCGGCGACTTGGTCGGGTGACGTCGACGGTGAGTCGGGAGGTGAAGCGCAACGGCGGTCGTGGCCGGTATCGGGCGGTGGCGGCGCAGCATCAGACGAGGTGGCGGTGTCGTCGGCCGCGAGGCCGGAAGTTGAACCACAACCGTCAGCTGCGCGAGTTCGTCGTGGCTGGGCTTGCGCAGCGGTGGTCTCCTCGGCAGATCTCGGTGAGACTCCAGCGGGAGTTCCCCGATGACCCGTTGATGCGTGTGAGCCACGAGACCATCTATCAGGCGTTGTTCTGCCAGACGCGGGGCGCGCTGCGCAAAGAATTGGTGGCTGAGCTGCGGTCGGGTCGAACCCAGCGCCGCCCTCGAACTCGGGCGGCTCGTCATGAGATCGTCAGTGACAAGGTCATGATCAGTGATCGGCCGGCCGAGGTCGCAGATCGGGCGGTGCCGGGCCATTGGGAAGGCGATCTCATCAAAGGCGCGTTCAACCGGTCGGGGTTGGTCACGTTGGTGGAGCGTTCGACTCGTTACACGATGATCGGGGCTCTACCCGATGGGGTGACGGCCGCGGCGGTTCGGGATCGTCTCGCTGCACTGCTGGGAACCCTGCCGACTCACCTTGCTCGCTCGCTCACCTGGGACCAGGGCTCGGAGATGTCTGAACACCAGCGATTCACCATGTCGTCGGGGATCGTCGTGTACTTCTGCGATCCGCACTCGCCCTGGCAGCGCCCGACGAATGAGAACACCAACGGGCTCCTGCGGCAGTACTTCCCGAAGGGCACCGACCTCCGGCTCGTCGACCAGCCGACCGCAGATGCGGTTGCGATCGAGCTCAACGGTCGACCCCGCGTCGTGCTCGAGGGAGCGACACCCGCCGAGCAACTCCGCACCCTCGTTGCGCAGACCACTTGACATCACGGGGTTAAAGTCCCCCCTCCGACACGAACAGGTGTTCGATCAAGCGCGGTAGGGCAGGTTCGGCGTTCGGCCGTTACTCTACGGGGCCGGGTTCGGCCGCGGAGCGCTTTCGAGGATTTCACGGGTCAGCGTTCGGCCGAGCCAGGTGACGTAGTCGTGGGTTGACCAGCCGGCGGCTCGGACCAGTTGTTGGTGTACAGCGGGGCTGTTGAGTAGCCAGACGATGTCGGTGGCGCGATCGGCGGTCAGTCCTGC
>JABDIW010000378.1 GCA_013003515.1 Acidimicrobiia bacterium | reverse complement strand
CGGAACCGGTGCCGTCGGGTTCGACAGGCTGGGTTGGCGAGGTGTCGGCGCCGGTTCCGTCACCCGCCTCACCGATCGGGAGGTCTTCGAGTGCGTCCATGGCGGCCCCGCCGATCTCCTCGTCTGTGTAGGTGTCGGGCACTTCACCAGGTGGTGTCCCGGTTGGTTCGCCGATGGGGAGGTCTTCGAGTGCGTCCATGACGGCCCCGCCGATCTCCTCGTCCGTGTAGGTGTCGCCACCGGCAGAAGGCGGGGTGCCCAGGCCCCCCAGATGATCTTCGAGACCCCCGACGAGGCCAGAGCCTTCGCGGATCCCGTTGATCGCAACGCCCGCAGCAGCGACGGCTCCGATTGCTGCCGTTGCGGCGGCAGCGATGCCGATGGGTGTCTCCAGTGCCGGCTTGTCCAGCTTGATGGCGAACGATGCACTGCACTCGGCGCCGCTCTCCATGACGGCTGCGCCGAAGAAGGCATAGACCCCGGTGCCGTACGTTGCGAGGTCGGCAACCTCGGCGCTTCCCACGCTGATGCTTGCGCCGGTGTCAACGGCATCCTCGTCGTTCACGACTTCGTCGAACTCGTCGACGATCGTGACCGAGAATCCGGCGTAGTGCAGGTCGATCGATCCGGCCTGCCACTCCGAGGGATGGGTCACCTGGCCCACCAGAAGGTCGGCCTCCTGGACGACGATGGCATCGTCTGCCGTTGGCTGGAGGCCGCCGATGTCGATGCCGTTGATCGTGACGGTGCAAGGACCCTCGACCGTGGCGAGGGCAGGCGTGGCGGACACCAGCGCTGCAACGAGTGGAACGGCGAGCAGCCAGACCATGGCCGTTGCAGTCCTGGGGCGCGTCTTTCCCGTGAAAGCGGACAAGCGCTTGTTGTAGCGCCGAACGGTGAAGGCGTAGATCACCGACGGGATGAGGATCCCCGACAGCGCTCCGCCGATGAGCCCCTGAAGCGAGAGGGCCCGGTCCAGGACGAGCCAGCCCGATTGCTGCAGGTAGATCACGAACCCGAGACCTCCGAGGGTCCCGAGGATGATTCCGATGATGCTGACCCTTGGGCGCCATCGCAGAGGCGATGGCACCTCACCGGGTCCATAGGTGCGCTTGATTCGTGCCATTCCCTGACGCTACGCGCCCGGATGCGGATGCGTCAGGGTCGAGAGGCCCTGAGTGTTTCGCCGACCACCATCTCCGCGGCTTCGCGCACCATCGGGTTGCGGTCCTCGAGGCCCGACCGCACCGCGGCCTCGACTTCGGGTCCGTCGAAGACGGAGAGAGCGACCATCGAGCGACGCCTCACCTGAGGCGGGCCGGACGTTGCAAGCGCGATGAGGGTCGACACTGCCCGTTCGTCGCCGATGGCGCCGAGGGCGGCGACGGCGGCTTCGCGAGCCATCGAGTCCCCGTCTCCCGATGCCAGGTCGATGAGCCAGGGCAGCGGTTGGGGGTCGGTCAACTCGCCGTAGGCGGTGGCAGCTGCCTCGACGATGAGCGCTGACTCGTCGTCTCGGATCACCTCCAGCGCACTCAGGGCGTCGGGGGTCAGGGCGCCGTCACAGTGCCCGATGGCTTCTGTTGCCTCGGCTCGGACCCGCTCGGAGTCGTCGTGGCCGGCCAATGCGGCCACCGCGTCGAAGATGTCTCGTTCCCGCATCCTTCCGACGAGGGCCGAGATGGCGAGGCGCCGGACCGCCGGATCGGCATGGCCGAGTGCGCCGACGGGGTCGTCGAGCAGGTCTTCGAGGTGTGTGGATAAGTCGCCCACGCGCCGAATCGTACCGACTGTTAATTTCCGCTCAGCATCCGGGAGGGCGTTCATGCTGTCGGTGACGAACGTAGAGGTCGTCTACAAAGACGTCATCCTCGTTCTGCGCGGGGTTTCCCTCGAAGTCCCCGACGGCGGGATCGTTGCTCTCCTCGGTGCCAACGGTGCCGGTAAGACCACCCTGCTGCGGGCCGTCTCGGGCCTCCTCGACGTGCATGACGGCGAGATCACCAAGGGTGAGATCACCCTCGATGGTGAGCGGATCGACCACCTCGACCCGTCCAAGATCGTCGAACTCGGCGTTTCCCAGGTCCTCGAAGGGCGCCGCATCCTCGGCGAGATGTCGGTAGAGGACAACCTGCTGCTCGGGGCGCACACCAACCGCAAGGAATCCTCTCAGAACGTCGACAGGGTCTATGGCCTCTTCCCGGTGCTCCAGCAGCGGCGCAAGGCGACTGCGGGCTACCTCTCGGGAGGTGAGCAGACGATGCTCGCCATCGGCAGGGCGCTCATGTCGGGACCTCGCTATCTGCTCCTCGACGAGCCCAGCCTCGGTCTGGCGCCGATGCTGGTGCAGCAGATCCGCGACCTGATCGTCGAGATCAACAGTCAGGGCACGTCGGTGCTGCTGGTTGAGCAGAACGCGATGATGGCCCTGTCCATCGCCCAGCACGGCTACATCATGGAGACCGGCAAGCTCGTGATGGACAAGCCATCGAGCGACCTCCTCGCCGACGAAGACGTCCAGGAGTTCTATCTCGGTCTTGGTGGCGAGGGTGAAGCGAAGTCCTTCCGCGAGGTCAAGCACTACCGGCGCAGGAAGCGGTGGATGTCGTGAGGGACCGCCTGCTCTCCGAGGTGCTTCCCGAGGCCGGGACGAGTGTCGAGGGGCCTGTCCTCGAGGTCAAAGACATCCATCTCAGCTTCGCCGGGGTCAAGGCCATCGACGGGGTCTCGTTCCAGGTATCCAACCACGAGCTGTTCGCCATCATCGGCCCCAATGGCGCCGGCAAGACCTCCATCTTCAACAGCATCTCGGGTGTCTACGAGCCTCAGGAGGGATCGATCCGCTTCATGGGGAAGGACATCCTCGGTGGCAAGCCGGACCACATCGCCAGGATGGGCATGGCCCGCACGTTCCAGAACATCGAGCTGTTCGCCAACCTCACGGTTCTCGACAACATCATGCTGGGCCGGCACCTCCGGATGAACCATGGCGTGCTCTCCTCGATGGTGTGGCTCGGCAAGGCCCGGAAGGCGGAGATGCACGCTCGTGAGGTCGCCGAGGGAATCATCCAGTTCCTCGAGCTCGAACCGTTCCGCAAGTCGTACGTTGCGATGTTGCCCTACGGAGTCCAGAAGCGGGTCGAGCTGGGCCGGGCCCTCGCCATGTCGCCGAGCCTGCTTCTCCTCGACGAGCCGGCCGCCGGGATGAACACCGAGGAGACCGAGGACATGGCCCGGTTCATCATGGACATCAAGAGGGAACTCGGCATCGGCATGATCCTCGTGGAGCACGACATGCGGGTCGTCATGGATCTCGCCGACACCGTTCTTGCCATCGACTTCGGCAAGCCGATTGCCCTCGGCACCCCCGACGTCATCCAACGCAACCCCGACGTGATCCGCGCCTACCTGGGTCAGGACCACGCCGTCGTCGAGACAGGAGGCACCGAATGACGACGACCGCTCCCCGGCCGGTGACGACCGTCCAGACCGTCGCCACGCTCATTCGTGACCGCGCCACAGCTGCTCCCGACCAGGTCGCTCTCCGCGAGAAGTCCCTCGGTGTGTGGCAGGAGACCACCTGGGCGGGGTACTGGGATGCGGTTGAAACGGCGGCCCACGGGTTTCTCGCCCTTGGGATCGAGACCGGCGATCGCATCGCCATCCACTCCGAGAACCGCACCGAATGGGTCGTCACTGATTCGGCGACCGTCGCTGTGCGAGGCATCTCCATGGGCCTCTACCCGACCAATCCGTCCGCTGAGGTCGAGTACCTGCTGGGAAACTCGGGGAGTCGGGTTCACGTCGCCGAGGACCAGGAGCAGGTGGACAAGGTTCTCGCCGTCAAACACAACCTTCCCGAACTGGAGAAGATCATCTACTTCGAGGGTCGGGGCGTGGATCGCTACGAGGACCCGATGCTCATGTCGTGGGACGCCTTCATGGAGTTGGGTCGATCCCATCGTGCCGCCAACTCCCATGCGCTCACCGAGCGCATGGCCGGTGCCACCGAAGACGACATCGCTTATCTGATATACACGTCTGGCACGACCGGACCCCCCAAGGGCGCCATGCTGACGGTCGCCAACGTCAATTACGTCGTCCAGCGCCTCGCCGACACGGGCGGCATCATCGACCCGCCGCCCGGGCCCGAGGACGAGTTGGTCTCGTATCTGCCGCTGTGCCACGTGTTCGAGAAGGCCTTCGGACACTGGTTCAACGTCGGCAAGGCCTCGGTCACCAACTACGGCGAATCGCTCGACACCCTCCCCACAGACCTGCGCGAAGTCCAGCCGACCATCTTCGAAGCCGTGCCCCGGATCTGGGAGAAGATGCACGCCTCGATGCTCATCCGCATGAGCTCGGCATCCCTGCTCAAGCGCCTCAACTACGGGTTCTGGATGAAACGGGCCGAGAAGCTCGGCAAGCGCCTCGTCGACAACGGCGGCACCTGGACCCCGTGGATGCGGGTGCAGTACGGGCTCGGCTACTTGTTCCTCTACCGGGCGGTCAAGGAGCGTCTCGGCCTCAAGCGGTGTCGATATGGCGTGTCAGGAGCGGCTCCGATCGCACCGGAGATCCTCGAGTTCTTCATGGGAATCGGGGTGCCGATCTACGAGGGCTACGGCATGACCGAGAACTCGGCCGTGGCGACGGCAAATCGGCCGGGCCGCGTGAAGGTCGGAACCGTGGGGGAGCCGTACGACGACATCGAGCTCAAGCTCGATGAGCAGACGGGCGAGATCCTGATTCGCCACCCCGGCGTGTTTGCCGGCTACTGGCGCAACCCTGAGGCCACGGCCGCGACGCTCGACGCCGACGGCTGGCTGCACACCGGCGATGTGGGGGAGTGGGTGGACGGCACGCACGTCAAGATCGTCGACCGCATCAAGGACATCATCATCACTGCCGGCGGTAAGAACATCTCACCGTCGGAGATCGAGAACACGCTGAAGATGTCGCCGTTCGTGGGTGAAGTGATCGTCATCGGCGACCGTCGGAAGTTCCTCTCAGCCCTCATCGGCATCGACTACGACGTCGTTTCCGAGTGGGCTCAGCGCAAGGGCCTGGCCCACACCACCTATCGCGATCTGGCCGAGAAGCCAGAGGTGCGGGAGCTGATCCAGCGGCAAGTCACCGATGCGAACGCCAAGTTCGCCTCCGTGGAGCAGATCAAGAAGTTCGGGTTGCTCACGAAGGAGCTTGACCACGAAGAGGGCGAGCTGACCGCAACCCAGAAGGTCAAGCGGTCGGTGATCGAGGAGAAGTTCGCCGAGGAGATCGAGGCCATGTACCGATGATCGAACTGGCCGTCACGCTTCCCCAGAGCCTCACCCGGTTCCTCCAGGCGACCGTCGAGGGGTTGTCGCTGGCGGCCATCTACGCCCTGCTCGCACTCGGTTTCGTCATCATCTACAAGTCCACCCAGGTCCTCAACTTCGCTCAGCCCGCTCTGCTCATCTTCGGTGCGTACATGGCGTCGTATCTGTCCATCACCTGGGGGTGGGGGTTCTGGATCGGTGTCCTCGTCGCCATCGCGCTGACTGCCGGGCTGGGAGCCGGCCTGGAGCGCGTGGCGATGCGGCCGATGGTCGGCAAGCCCGTGTTTGCTGCAGCGATTCTCACGCTTGGTCTCGACATCGGGATCCGCGTGTTCGTCAACGACCTCATCGGTGTCAATGTGCGCGCCATCGGTGACCCACCTGAGGGTGGCTTTGGTGCTCCGGGTCTGCCCTGGCCGCAATTGCCCTGGAACTGGGGTGGGGTGATCATTCAGCCCCGGAGCGTGGTGATGGTGATCACAACCGGCGTGCTGGTGATGGCTCTGCTGTATTTCTTCAGGAGGTCGCGTTTTGGGCTTGCCATGCGGGCGACTGCCATCGACCAGGAGGTCGCCCTCGCCCAGGGCATCAACGTTGGTGGCGTGTTCTCGATGGCGTGGATCCTCGGCGGCGCCATGGCTGCCGTTGCCGGGGTCTTCGGGGCGACGGCTTTTGCGGGGCTGTCGGCGTCGAACGCCATCGCCGCGCTCAAGGCGCTTCCGGCCGTCGTCGTCGGGGGTCTCGACTCCATCAATGGGGCAGTCGTCGGGGCTCTGATCATCGGGCTCGCCGAGGCCTACACGGCGACGTATCAGGCTCAGTACGCCCCGTGGCTGGGGTCCAACTTCTCCCAGGTCGTCCCGTACGTGGTGATGCTGCTGGTGCTGTTGGTCCGCCCCTACGGCCTGTTCGGCACCGAGGAGGTGGAGCGGGTATGAGGGGACGTCCCGGATTGTTCACCCGCTACGAGGACGCCTCGGCGATCCTTCCCAGCGGCACCCAGAAGGTGTGGCTCGGTATTGGCCTGGCTGTGCTGGTGATCGCACCGTTCATCGTCGATCGGGCCACCCTCATCCTCCTGGCTACCGCCGTGGTGGCTGCGGTCGGCGCCATCGGGCTCAACCTCGTCACCGGATACGCCGGCCAGGTGTCGCTGGGCCATGCCTTCTTCCTCGGAGTCGGTGCGTACTCCGCTGCGGCCATCGGTGGCCAGCCGGAGGAGGGCAAGGAGCTGATTGCGCTCGGCCTCGATCTGTGGATCTCCTTGCCATTGGCGGGACTGATTGCGGCGTTGTGTGGCATCGTCGTCGCTCCCGTGGCGCTGCGATTGCGCGGCCTCTACCTGGCTCTGGTGACGCTCGGCCTCGTGTTCCTCGGCGAGCACATCTTCCGCAACTGGACCCAGCTGACAGGGGGGCAAGGCGTGGGCCGGGAACCGGCCACGTTGTCGCTGTTCGGTTACCGCTTCGACCTCGACGGCTCGGTCCTCGGCATCGATCTCATCCGGGAACAGCAGATCTACTTTCTGGCGCTGGTGGTGATGGTGGTCATGGCTCTGCTGGCAAAGAACCTGGTGCGGTCGCGTGTGGGTCGTGCCTTTGCCGCAGTCCGCGATCGCGACATCGCCGCCGAGGTGATGGGCGTCAACCTCACCAAGTACAAGGTGCTCGCCTTCGCCGTCTCGTCGTTCTATGCCGGTGTTGCCGGCGCCCTGCTCTACACGGTCACCGGTTTCCTCGATCCGAACGCGTTCAACCTCTTCTTGTCCATCGCCTATATCGCCATGGTCGTGATCGGCGGGGCTGCGTCCATCGCCGGTTCGATCGCAGGCGCGTTCTTCATCACCCTGCTTCCCGAGGTGATCGAGAACGTGATCCACGCCCTGCCCATCGACGCCGAGACATTGTTCACCTCGATTTCGACCGCACAGATCGAGCGCATCCTGTTTGGCGTTCTGATTATCGTGTTTTTGATATTCGAGCCGTTGGGTTTGTACGGGATCTGGATCAGGATCCGCAACTACTGGAAAGCGTTCCCGTTCTCGTACTGACCGGGCTCGGAGCCCGAGGAGGAGAGCCGTCGTCCCCCGGCGGTCCGAAGCAAGGAGAACCATCACCGTGAGCAAGCGACTCTGGAGAGTTGTTGCGCTCGTGGCCGTGTTCGCTCTGTTGGCCGCTGCCTGTTCGAACGACGAAGGCACGGACGACACGACGACGACGACGGCGGCGACAACGACCACACAGGCAGCGACAACGACCACACAGGCCAGTACGACAACCGCAGCCGGCATGGAGGTCGCCACCGACGTCGGTGTCACCGATGAGCCGTGCCCGGGAGGCAACCCGGACCATGGCTGCATCTACCTCGGTGTTCTCACCGATGAATCCGGTCCGTTTGCGGCGGCCGCACCGGCGCTCTTCGGAGCTCAGCAGGCCTTCTGGGCGGCAGTCAACGCTCAGGGAGGTGTCGGCGGCTACGACGTCGTCGTGCCCGACAGCCTGAAGAAGGACACGTCCTACCTGCCCGATGTCATGGTGCAGTCCTACAACGAGATCGCCGATGACGTCCTCGCCATCGCGCAGAGCCTCGGCACCCCCCAGACCCTGGCGGCGGTGCCTGACTACGACCGTGACAACACCGTTGCGGCTCCGATGTCGTGGTATTCCGGCTGGAACTTCAATGGCAAGGACCGGGGTCTCGTCATCGAGTTCGGCACCAACTATTGCTTCGAAGGCATGAATGCCGTCGACTGGTCGATGGGTGCTCTGCCGGCAGTCGGCCGTCCCGCTCCGACCACCGTCGGCATCGCGGCATTCCCCAATGACTACGGCCTCGACTACGCGGCCGGAGTCAAGGCCGCGGCTGAGGCCAACGGCCTGACGGTCGCGTGGGAGCTGACCGTCATTCCGATCTCGGCAGGCGGCGACCCGACACAGGTCGAGGTCGTCTCAGCCATCGTCTCCAACCCGGTCGATGTCACCTACCTGGTGACCGGTCCGAACGAGACCGCCGCCATCGTTGGTGGAGCTGCGTCCCAGGGCTATCAGAACCTGTTCATCGGCGCTGCCCCGTCGTGGAACGTCGGCATCCTGGCGAGCCCGGCGGCTCCTGCCTTCCAGGCCGGCCTCTACTACCAGTCCTCCTACGTGGGTGGCTGGGATTACGAGTCGGTCGGTCACGCGACGATGCGGGCAACACTCGACGCTGCCGGCGTCACGCCGAATGACTTCTTCATCTCCGGCTGGGTGTCCCAGTACGGGTTGAAGGCGGCGATCGAGGCCGCGATCGCCAACGGCGATCTGACCAAGGCAGGCCTGGCTGCGGCAGCCAAGACCCTCACCACTGTCGGCTACGACGGGATGATGGCGGAGCGGTCCTTCGCTGGATCTGCTCAGGACAACGCGCCAAGGGCCTCGGTCATCGGTCAGGTCGACGTGAATGCTTCGACCGGAATCTCGGTATTGCAGGACTTCTTCGTCGGTCCCACGGCAACGGGATGGACGTTCGACGAGCCCTGCTCGTAACGACCAATCGAATCTGACGAAAGGGGGCGGCTTCGGCCGCCCCCTTTTCATTGGGGGGTTTCGGCCACCCCTCGTCCCATCGGGAGGTGTACCGGGATCGCTCATGGCATCGAAGGGGTTCAGCCCTCTCCCCCCGTGCCCCCCTCTCCCGCAAGCGGGCGAGGGGGGATGTACAGTCAAGATCACCCTCTGGAAGTGCCGATAGAGACCACATGAAGCGTTCGCTGGCCGTCTTCGGTTCGTTGTTGCTGCTCGCCGGGCTCCTCGGTGCGGCGCCTGCGACCGGTGCCGACACGCTCGACCCGGCGACGTATGCGCCTGCGATGTCACGGCGCCCCGCCGGTGACCCCCTTCAGACACTGGGGTTCCAGACGAGCCACATCCAGATCCCGGCCATCGGGCTCGACACCCCCATCCTCGAAGGCGTCGACATGTCGGTGATCAACCAGGGGGTCGCCCACTGGGTGGGAACCGCAACGGCCGGGGGAGCGGGGAACATGGTCCTCGCCGGTCACCGCACCACGTACGGAGCACCGTTTGGTGACCTCGACGATCTCCAGCCCGGTGACGTCGTGTATGTGACCGACGGAAGCGGCATCCCGGTCCTCTACAAAGTCACGACGACTGCCATCGTCGAGCCCGAGGATGTCTGGATCACCTACGACTCGGGTGCCCCCATCGTGACGATGTTCGCCTGTCACCCGAAGGGGTCGGCCCGATACCGCATCGTGGTGATCGCGGAGCGCGCCGCACCGACGCCTCTGTTCTAGCGGTCCTTGATAGGCCGACGCGGCCTCTACCATCGCCGTTCTGATGGACCGCAACGGAATCGACCTGCCACCAAACGAACCGGACGACCTTTCCCAGGGCTCGCCGATCGTGCGCACGAAGTACCCGAAATGGCCGTTCGTGCTCGCCGCCCTGATGCTCGTCCTCGGTCTCGGTGTCGTGCTCGCCCGCAATGTGGAGGTCGATTACTACGCCCTCCAGCCCGGTCCGGTCAATGATGTCGACGACTTCGTCGAGGTCGCCGATGGCGACGGGAACGAAGACGGCGACCTCTTCTTCCTGACGGTGTCTTTGCGGGAGACCAGTTTGCTCGAGGCGATCATCGCCTGGTTCGATCCGCAGACCGACCTCCAGGAGCGGGAGAACATCCGGCCCGCCGGCGTTACTCAGGAGCAGCTGCGGCGACAGAACCTGGACCTCATGGAGGGCTCGAAGGCCAACGCGACCAAGGTCGCGCTCGAGTACCTGGGGTACGAGGTGCAATTCGACGCTCGCGGTGCCGAGGTCATCGGCATTCTCCAGGGGTCGGGCGCCGAGGGCGTGCTCGTCGAGGGGGACGTCATCATCGAGGCCGGCGAGTCGTCCATCGCGACGTCGGCAGACCTGATCGGCGTGGTGGGCGATCGGGCCATCGGTGACACGTTGAACCTGACGGTGCTGCGACCCGGTGAGGGCGGGACCGACGAATCGGTCGACCTGATCGTCACCCTGGGCCCGAACCCGGACGACGAGGAACGCCCGCTCATAGGGATTCTCGTAGGGAACGCAGGGGACTTCGTCTTTCCCGTGGATGTGGAGATCGACTCACGCAACATCGGCGGGCCATCGGCCGGGTTGATGTTCACGTTGCAGATCATCGACGAGCTGACTCCGCAGGAGCTGACCCGCGGCTACCGCGTCGCCGGAACCGGCAGTATCGATTCGGAAGGCAATGTCGGAGCCAT
>JABDIW010000376.1 GCA_013003515.1 Acidimicrobiia bacterium | reverse complement strand
CGTTCACGGTTGACGCTGTTACTGGTCAGCACACGAATACGGCTACGGCTGAGGGGATGCCGGTGGATTCTTCTGGTGTTCCGCTGGTCGAGTTCCCGATCTTTGATGAGGACCCGGCCAACTACTTCGGTTGGCACGCCTCGATCGATGTTGAGAAGTCGACGAACGGGTTCGACTCTGACGACGCACCCGGCGAGTTCATTCCCGCCGGTGATGATGTCGAGTGGACCTACAGCGTCGAGAACACCGGCAATGTCGACTTGATCGATGTGGAGATCGTCGACGACATCGAGGGCCTGGTGTGTCAGATCCCGGTGCTGGCAGCCGGCACGACGCAGGATTGCGCCCTCCCCGGCATTGCCGAGGCAGGCCAGTATGCGAACAACGCCACCGCTACTGGTCAGCCGACTTCACCCACGGGTGACTTGTTGGGTGGCGCGGTGTCTGATGAGGATCCGTCGCACTACTTCGGTGCCGATCCCGCCGTCGACATCGCCAAGAACGCCGAGGGCGACGACAGCCAGTCCGTTCCGGTCGGCTCCGAGGTGACGTTCGACATCACAGTGACGAACACGGGCAATGTCCCGCTGACCGATGTGACGGTCACCGACCCGTTGACGGCTACTTGTGAGGCCATCTACACCGACAACGGCGGCGTGCTCGCCGTCGGTGGCGTGTGGGCCTACAGCTGCACGACGACGGCTACCGAGGACTTCGTCAACGTCGCCACGGTGGCGGGCACCGATCCCACGGGAGCGACTCCATCGGACTCGGATCCGTCCGAGGTGATCGTGTTGCTGCCTGGCATCGACCTGACAAAGGGCACCAGGGTTCCCGAGATCCTCGGCGACATCCCGCTGGGCCAGGGTCCTGACGATTCGATTCCGGGAGCGCCGCTCGACCCCGGCATCGACGGGGCAACCATCCTCGCCGGGATCCCGATCGAGTGGGTCTACATCGTCACCAACACCGGAGACGTGGACCTGGTTGATGTCGTGATCACCGACGATCCGCAGGGCGAGGTGTGCATCATCCCGTCGCTGCCGATCGGTGCCACTGCGCACTGCATCCTCGAGGGCATCTCGATCCCCGGTCAGTACGACAATGTCGGGACCGCAGCAGGACAGACGTCCACCGGGTACCCCGTCGATGACTCCGACCCGTCCTCGTACTTCGGCTCTGCGCCGCTGATCTCGATCGTCAAGGAGACGATCACGCCGCAGCCCGTCATCGAGGGCACCGACGTGATCTTCGAGATCACTGTGACCAACACGGGCAACGTCCCGCTCACCGATGTGACGGTCACCGACCCGCTGGTCGCTGCCTGTGAGGCGCTCTACACCGACAACGGTGGGGTGCTCGAAGTCGCAGCCGAGTGGGTGTACGAGTGCAACGCCGGACCGGCAACTGCCGACTATGTCAATGTCGCATTCGTGGTCGGCATCGACCCGATCGGCACACCGGTCGGTGACGACGACGACGCTCCGGTGTTCGTCGTGCCGCTCGCCGATCTCGGGGACTTCGTCTGGGAGGACCTCAACGCCAACGGCATTCAGGACGACGGCGAGCCTGGCATCGAAGGCGTCCTGGTGACCCTGGAGAACCTCGGCGGCATCGTCGACACCAGGACGACGGGCCCCAACGGTGAGTACCTGTTCGAGGATCTGGTTCCCGACAGCTACCGCCTCGTGTTCACGGCACCACAGGGCTACGTGTTCACCTCACAGGATGTCGGCGACGACACGACCGACTCCGATGCCGATGCCGCAGGACAGACGGCGGTCTTCGAGCTGCTCGTGGACGACATGACCCGTGATGCCGGTCTCTATCGGCCCGCGGTGATCGGTGACTTCGCCTGGCTCGACGTCGACGGCGATGGCGTCCAGAGCGACCAGGAACCGGGTCTTCCCGAGGTCCTCGTCGAACTGCTCGATGCCGGCGGCAACGTGATCGACTCGACGTTCACCGACGATTTCGGCGCCTATTCGTTCAGCGTGACACCCGGCACCTACAGCGTCCGATTCGGACCTGTGGATCCGCTGCTGCGAACGCTGGTCGATCAGGGCGATGATGCGCTCGACTCCGACGCCAACCTCACCACGGGCGAGACGCCGCAGGTGACGCTCCTGTCCGGTGACGTCAACGACACGCTCGACGCCGGCTACATCGAGCCCGCATCGATCGGTGACTTCGTGTGGCTCGACCTCGACGGCGACGGCCTTCAGGGTGAGGAGCCAGGCATCGAGGGCGCCACAGTGACCTTGCTCGGCGACGACATGGCAACAGTCGTCGACACGCAGGTCACCGGCGGCGACGGTGGCTACTTGTTCGAGGGCCTTCGCCCCGGCACGTACTACGTCACGGTGTCTGCGCCGGGGTTGATCCCGACGCTCCAGGATGCGGGCGACGACGGTGTCGACTCCGACATCGACGACACCGGCACCACGGCTGCCATCGATCTGGCAGTTGGCGCTGACGACCTCACCATCGACGCCGGGTTCGTCGACGAACTGGTCATCGGCGACTTCATCTGGCATGACTTCAACCACGATGGGATCCAGAACGATGGTGACCAGGCAGGCCTCGGGGGAGTGACCGTGCGGTTGCTCAACGCCGGGGGCGGGTTCCTCCAGGAGACCGTCACCGACCCGATCGGCGGATATCAGTTCGTCGTGCTGCCCGGCGCATACATCGTCGAGGTGGTGTCGCCGGCAGGCACGCAGGTGACGCTCCAGAACATCGGAGACGACGGGCTCGACTCGGACATCTCGCCGACCACCAACCGCACGGAGGTCATCTCGGTGACCGCGGACGATCTCACCATCGACGCCGGGTTCTACATCCCGGTCCAGATCGGCGATTTCGTGTGGCGTGACCGGGGTGCGACCCCGAACGGGCTGCAGGATGCCGGTGAGCCGGGGATCGAGAGAGTGACCGTCCAGTTGCTCGATGATGGCGGCGCTGTCATCGACACCGACGTGACCGACGAGTTTGGCGCCTATGGCTTCATCGTCGACCCGGGCACCTACTCGTTGCAGATCATGGCTCCGGCCGATGCGACGTTCACGACGCAGTTCGCCGGTGATGTCGCTCTCGACAGCAACGCCGATGCGGCGGGTGCCATTGCGCCGTTCACCGTGACCTCGGGCCAGGACGACCTGACGCTCGATGCCGGAATGGTCATCCCGATCGACCTCGAGATCGCCAAGGAAGCCTTCCCCGAGCCGACGCCTCCGGGTTCCATCTTCACCTACCAGGTGCGGGTCAAGAACCTGGGGCCGGCAGACGCTCAGGATGTGGTGATCCTCGACCTGTTGCCAAGCCGCTGTCAGCCGGGCAACCCGCAGGACCCGGGCTTCTGGCCCGAGTGCACCCACACCGTGGGCGACGGTCCGTGGCCGGCACCGTTCGAGATGTTCCCGACCTTCACCGAGACGGCCGACTCGGTGGGCGACCCGGACTTCCGGATCAATGCCACCGAGCCGACCGATGACGAGCGCAACCCGTACAACGAGGCGTCCTTCGTCTCGGTGAGCGCTCCGGCCGGCGTCGCCTGCGCCTACGACGCAGACGTGCACGGCGTGCGCTGTGAGGTCGGTGACCTCGGGATTGGCGATTCGGTGACCATCGACATCGACCTGGAGCTGGGGCCCTTCGCCCTGACCAGGGTGTGGAACCGTGCGTACACGTTTGCCGACGACGTCGAGGGCAACATCGATCGCAACGATCAGCAGTCGCTGTGCGCGACACTGCCTGGCGACGATGCGCTGGCGGCCGGTCTCGGGTGCAACTACGTCAAGAAGAACGAGACGATCGACGCAGCCATCGACCTCCAGGTCGACAAGAGCGTCGACAAGGACACTGCGGTCCGCGGCGACTCGCTCACCTACACGGTGACCGCCACGAACAACGGCCCGTCAGGCACATTGTTGGCCTCGATCGTCGACTCGCTCCCTGAGGGTGTGTCGTTCGTCGAAGCTGCAGGCTGCGACTACGACACTGCTTCTCACACGGTGAGCTGCGAGGTGGCCAACTGGTTGCCCGATGAGTCGAAGACCTTCACCATCGAGGTGACTGTCGATGACGATGCCATCGGTACCCAGGTGAACACCGTGACGGTTTCGCAGGAAGATCCTCGTGACGGAGCTCCGCTCGACGAGAACCCCGACAACGACACGGCGTCTGCGCAGACGGTGCTCGTCGAACTCGAGGTCCTGGATGAGACGGTCACCACGACGACGGCGGTGGAGACACTGCCTCGCACTGGCGCCGACACAGGCAGCCTGGCGATCATCGGCTTCCTCCTGGTGGCCGGCGGCGCTCTGGCGCTGGTGGCACTGCGTCGGCGTGACGATGAAGAGATTGGCTGAGCAACAGAACGCGAAACAGGGATAAGGTAAGGAGAGGACCGCCGGGCTAGCCGGAAACGGTGGCGGTCCTGACAGGTAGGAGATGTCGCACCAGCGACACGGGAAAGGCATGGACATGAAGGGGACAAGACTCACCGCATTGCTCGGTGTCATGGCACTCGTGCTTGTCGTCGCTCCGGCGGCGTCCGCAGAGACCATCGACACCGGCATCGACATGGTGCTCGTCAAGACCGTGGACAAGGCCGTTGCCTCTCCCGGCGAGACGCTCACCTACACCATCACGATCAGCCACGAAGGGCCATCGAGCCCGCTCCAGGCTGCCGTGGTGGACACATTGCCCGCCGGGGTCACGTTTGTCGACGCATCGACCGGATGCTCGGCGCTCGACGCGTCGACCGTCGAGTGTCTGACAGGTCCGTGGCTTCCGTCGACTCTGGTGTACACCATCACGGTCACGATCGATGAAGGTGCCAGCGGGACGTTGCTGAACACCGCAACGGTTGATCACCGCGATCCTCGCCCGGACTTCCCCGATGACTCCGACCCGTCGAACAACACGGACACGGCAGAGACCGTGATCCCCGAGCCCGAGCTGGGCTCGATCGGCGACTTCGTGTGGCTCGACTCCAACGGGGATGGGGTCCAGGACGCCGGCGAGCCCGGCATCCCGGGTGTCACAGTGACGCTGTCTGGAGACGCAGACGCCACCGCGGTGACCGATGCCAACGGCCTGTACGGCTTCGCCGATCTCGCTGCCGGCGAGTACACGGCGACGGTCGGAGCCGGCCCGGCGGGTCACACGCTCTCGACTGCCGCTTCGGACGTGGTCATCCTCGCTGACGGCGAGGTGTATCTCGATGCCGACTTCGGCTTCGCGCCGCCTCCGGACGAGCCGGTGATCGATCTCGAGGTCACCAAGACCGTGAGCCCTGCCAGCGTCACCGTTGGCGATTCGGCCACGTTCTCCATCTCGGTTACGAACCAGGGGCCCGACCCGGCAACCGGGGTCGTCATGACCGACACGCTGCCCGCTGGTGTCACGTTCGTCAGTTCGACTGCTGGCACCGAGGCCGGTGGCGTGATCACCGTGCCGGTGGGCGATCTCGCGGTTGGCAGTGAATTCGTGTTCTCGGTCACCGTGACCGTCGATGAGAGCGGCGCCTTCACCAATGCAGCCGAGGTCACGGCAGCCGACCAGGACGATGTCGACTCGACCCCCGGCGATGGTCAGGGTGACGACTACGACACGGCCACGGTTGAGGCGAGCGAAGTCCTGGCCAACAACTCGATCGGTGACTTCGTGTGGCTCGACACCAATGGCGACGGTATCCAGGACTCCGGCGAGCCCGGTATTGCGGGTGCCGTCGTGAACCTGACTGGCGGCACGACTCTGTCGACGACCACCGCATCCGACGGCAAGTACCTGTTCTCGGCGCTTGACGACGGGACCTACACGATCTCGATCAACACGTCCTCGGTGGACGACGACTACTCGTTGACCACCTCCGCCAGCTTCACGATCAGCGTGAGCGGTGGCGTGACCAACCTGACGGCCGACTTCGGTTTCAACGAGGTGCTGCCGAAGACGGGTACCGAGACGCGGCCCATTGCGATTCTCGGGTTCGCTCTGATCCTGTTCGGTGCGGCGCTGCTCACCGTGTCGCGCCGTCGGGCTGAGCTCGTCTGAGACACCGACATTCGATCTGAGGAGGGGCGCCCATGGGCGCCTCTCCTGCGCGTAGGGGACTAGTCCTCCCGACATCTCACCCTTTGTGTCTTGTTGGTGACTCTGAGTGGCCGTATCTTTCGAAGTGCATCGCCACTACGGCGGGCCAGGAAATTGCAGATATCACGGTTCGGGCAAGCAGGGGGAAAGGTGGGTGACCTGTTCCGGGGGCTCAGGCCCCCGGAACGGTCCACCACCCAGGGGGAGTAGGAAAACTCAGAAGCGCCGGGTGGCTCCCGGCGCTTCTAACATTCCCGGACCCTCTGCGAGGATCCATCGAATGCAGTCCAGCTACGAACCCAACGCCGTCGAAGCCCGCTGGTACCCCATCTGGGAGGAATCCGGCGTCTTCAAGCCCGAAGTCAATCCAGATGGTGAGCCGTTCACGATCTCGATACCGCCACCCAACGTCACCGGCTCGCTGCACATGGGCCATGCCCTCAATCTCTCCATGCAGGACGTGGTGATCCGGCGGCGTCGCATGCAGGGCTACGCCGCTCTCTGGGTGCCTGGCATGGACCATGCCGGCATCGCCACGCAGAACGTCGTCGAGCGGCAGCTCGCCGTCGAGGGCATCAGCCGCCACGACATCGGACGCGACAAGTTCGTCGAGGAAGTGTGGGCTTGGAAGGCGAAGTCCGGCAACCGCATCACCGAGCAGATCCGCACTCTCGGCATGTCCTGCGACTGGAGCCGTGAGCGCTTCACCCTCGATGACGGCTTGTCGAAGGCGGTCCGCGAGGTCTTTGTCACCCTCTACGAGGAAGGCCTCATCTACAGAGGCAACCGCATCATCAACTGGTGCCCTCGCTGTCATACAGCGCTGTCCGACATCGAGGTCGAGCACCGCGACGAGATGGGCGAGATGGTGCACATCGCCTACCCCTACACCGAAGGCGACGGGGCGATCATCGTCGCCACCACCCGTGCCGAGACGATGCTCGGCGACGCCGCGGTCGCAGTGCACCCCGACGACGAGCGCTACGCCGCTGTCGTGGGCAAGACCGTCACGTTGCCGCTCGTCGGCAGGCAGATCCCTGTGGTCGCCGACGACGGCGTGGATCCCGAGTTCGGAACAGGCGCAGTCAAGGTGACCCCGGCCCACGATCCCCTCGACTTCGAGATCGGGCAGCGCCATGACCTCGATCCGATCACGATCATGGACGCCGAAGGCCGGATCACCACCGAGGGCGGCCAATTCGTCGGGCTCGACCGGTTCGACGCCCGCGAGGCGGTGAAGACCGCTCTCCAGGACTCCGGCGCCCTGATCGGTATCGAGGACCACGAGCATTCCGTTGGCCATTGCTCGCGGTGCTCAACCGTGATCGAGCCCCGGTTGTCGCTGCAGTGGTTCGTCAAGGTGAAGCCCCTCGTCGAGCCGGCGATCGACGCGATCAAGGCGGACGAGGCGCGATTCCACCCCAAGCGGTGGGAGAAGAACTACTTCCACTGGATGGAGAACCTCCGGGACTGGTGCATCAGCCGACAGCTGTGGTGGGGGCATCGGATCCCTGCCTGGTACTGCGAATGCGGAGAGGTCGTGGTCTCACGCATCGACCCCGAGGCATGCCCCGCATGTGACTCGACCGATCTCACACCCGAGGAGGATGTGCTCGACACCTGGTTTTCTTCTGCGCTGTGGCCGTTCAGCACGCTGGGATGGCCAGAGAAGACTGCCGACGTCGACCGGCACTATCCGACCTCCGTGATGATCACCGGGTACGACATCATCTACTTCTGGGTGGCTCGAATGCTCAAGATGGGCATCCACTTCACCGGGCAGGTGCCCTTCCCGGACATCGTGATCCACGGCCTGGTGCGTGCCGATGACGGTCGCAAGATGTCGAAGTCGCTCAACAACGCCGTCGATCCGCTCGATCTCGCTGCCGAATACGGCGCAGACGCACTTCGGTTGAGCCTCATCCAGTCGGCGGCCCCCGGTCACGAAGTCCCCTTCAAGGTGGAATGGGTCGACGCCGCCCGCCGATTTGGGAACAAGCTGTGGAACGCGTTGCGGTTCGCGGTCGAGCACATCGGGATCTCCGACGTCCCGGCCACCGGGGGGTACCCGGAGGACCCGGGGCCCGTCGACGCCTGGATCCTTTCCCGTCTCCACGACGTCGTCGAGGAGTACGACGCCGCGATGGAGCGATACCGGTTCAACGACGCCGTTGGTCTCCTCTACTCGTTCTCCTGGTCCGAGGTCTTCGACTGGTACCTGGAGATGGCAAAGACGCCCCTCCGCGACGAGGACAGTGGCGGAACCACCCGTCAGACGCTGGGCGTGGTTCTCCGCGATCTCCTCAAGCTGTTCCATCCGATCATTCCCTTCCTCACCGAGGAGCTGTGGTCAGAGCTGGTCGGTGAGGGGCTCGTCGCCGGGTCGTCGTGGCCGACTCCGCCGAAGGTGGCCGGCCCCGAGGCGATGCCGGTTCTTCAGGATCTCGTCTCGGGCATCCGCCGCTTCCGTTCCGAGCACGGGGTATCACCGAAGGTCCCTCTCGAGGTGAGGCTTGACGATCCCGAGTCGGTGGTTGCCGAGTGGTGGGCCGACCAGATCTCTGTCCTGGCCGGAGCTGCGATCGTCCCTGGCGGGCGGCCGGACCCGATTGCAGGCAACGCCCGGATCCCGGCCGGGTCCGTCGAGGGTTTCGTCGCTCTTTCCGGTGTCATCGACGTCGACGCCGAGCGGCCCCGTATCGAAAAGGCCATCGCCGCTGCCGAGGCGGTGGCAGGGAAATCGCGGGCCAAACTCGACAACCCGGCCTTCCGGGACAAGGCCCCGGAAGCGGTCGTGGCCAAGGAACAGGCGAAGCTCGACGAGATCGACGCCGATCTCCAGAGGCTTCGTGAGCAGCTCGCGGAGCTCGGTTAAGTGGACGCGACCCTCGACTGGCGGTCTCCTGATCGCGACTGGGCTCTCCGCTTCCTGGGGGACCACATCGGAGAAGGGATCCGCCCCGGCCTCAGCCGCATGCGAGCCGTGGTCGACCTCCTGGGAGATCCCGCCGAGGCGTATCCGATCGTGCACGTTGCAGGGACCAACGGCAAGACGACGACGAGCCGGATGATCGGTGCGCTGGCCGGCGCCCACGGTCTCGTCGCAGGCGTGTACACGTCACCACACCTGCAACGCATCGAGGAGCGGTTCGCCGTAGGCGGTCGGCCGATCCATCCGGATGGATTCGTGCGGGCAGTGGCCGATGTCGCCGCGTTCACCTCGTTTGCCGTCGAAGACGAGGTCCTCGAGCCCCCCACGTACTTCGAGCTGACCACTGCGATCGCCATGCAGGCGTTTGCGACCCATGGGGTCGGTCTCGGGGTGTTCGAAGTGGGACTCGGAGGCCGACTCGACGCAACGAACGTCCTGTCGGCCGATGTCGCCGTCATCACGTCTATCGGCATCGACCACACCGAATACCTCGGTGACACGATCGCCGAGATAGCCGGCGAAAAGGCGGGCATCATCGACGGAGGCGTGGTCGTGACGGGCGCTCTGCCTCCCGAGGCCATGGAGGCAGTTCGCCGGCGAGTTGAAGAGACCGGCGCCTCATGGCGTCAGTGGGGCGTCGATTTCGCCATCAACGACGCCCGCAGATCATCCGACGGCTGGTCGGTCGACATCGACGGCCAGTACGCCGACTACACGGACATCCCCCTCGGTCTCCATGGTCGCCACCAGGTCGACAACTTCGGTGTTGCCGTGGCGGCCTTCGAAGGCTTCCTCGGCCGAGCCCTCGACGAGGAGGCGGTGCGTACCGCAGCGAGCCAGGTGTCGGCGCCGGGTCGGTTCGAGGTCGTCTCGACCCGGCCAACAGTGGTCATCGACGGTGCCCACAACGTCAGCGGCTTCGAGGCTCTCGCCGCAACCCTCGTCGACCATCCCACCAGGAAGTGGACTCTCGTCGTCGGCGCACGCGGATTGAGAAACGTGGCGGAGATGGTCGCCCCGCTGGCCGGCCTCATCACGTCGGCAGTGGCGTGCGCTCCAGCCGATCCCGCAGCCATCGCCGTCGAGGAGACGGCAGCCGCAGTGGCCTCGGTACTGGGCATCGGAGTCGAATCGGCGCCGTCTGTCGCCGAGGCAGTCGACGCCGCTATCGCAGCGACATCGACCAACGAGGGGATCATCATCGCCGGCTCGCTGTACGTGGCGGGTGAAGCGCGCGATCACCTGGTTACCGCCGACCTGACTTCAGCCGATGTGTGGGCACCACCACCCGGTTGGGACGACGACTTCGGCGAAGAAGACGAGGACGAGGGCGAAGGTCGCGGCGATGACTTCGACCTGTACGATTTCGACGACGACTCCGGGCGCTAGATTCCGGCCTCGATGGCTAACGAAAACACCTTTGTCATGGTCAAGCCCGACGGCGTCCGGCGCTCCCTGGTCGGTGAGGTCGTCTCCCGCTTCGAGCGCAAGGGCCTCACACTCGAGAAGATGCGAATGCTGACGATCGATGAGGACCTCGCCGGACGTCACTACGCCGAACACACCGAGAAGCCGTTCTTCGGCGACCTGGTGTCGTTCATCACCAGTGGACCGGTGGTGGCGATGGAATGGTCGGGGGAGAACGCCATTGCGGTGTCCCGGACTCTGATGGGGGCGACCAACCCATCGGACGCTGCACCAGGCACGATCCGCGGCGACTTCGGCTCGATCATCACCGAGAACATCGTCCATGGTTCCGACGGCGTCGAGAGCGCCGCTCGGGAATTGGGCCTCTTTTTCGGCTGATCGGTTGCAGCCGGGCGAGCGCTCACCGGCCGCCACTACACTGACCGGGCTTCCGGTACCGTCCCCTACCTTCGCTCGACTATGGCAGGCATTTTCACCGGCGAGCTCATGGGTGGTCGCGATATGGCGATCGACCTGGGCACCGCAAACACCCTCGTGTTCGTGCGAGGCCAGGGCATCGTTCTCAACGAGCCTTCGGTCGTCGCGATCAACACGCGCGACAACCGCCCGCTCGAGGTGGGGATGGACGCCAAGCGGATGATCGGCCGGACCCCTTCGTACATCCAGGCCATCCGGCCGCTGCGCCACGGTGTCATCGCGGACTTCGACATCACCGAGAAGATGCTGCGTTACTTCATCGAGAGAACCGCACCACGTCGGTTTGCGGCCCGTCCCCGGATCGTCATCTGTGTTCCCTCGGGGATCACTCCCGTGGAACGTCGGGCAGTCGAGGAGGCTGCGTATCACGCCGGCGCACGCCGTGCCTACACCATCGAGGAGCCGATGGCCGCGGCCATCGGCGTCGGTCTCCCTGTCCACGAGCCTTCGGGCTCGATGGTCGTCGACATCGGCGGTGGTACCACCGAGGTCGCTGTGATCTCGCTTGGCGGCATCGTCGTCTCCAAGTCGGTGCGTATCGGTGGTGACGAGCTGGATGAGTCGATCATCAACTGGGTCAAGAAGGAATACAGCCTGATGCTCGGCGAGCGCACCGCCGAGCAGGTGAAGATGGCGATCGGGTCGGCGTGGCCCTACGCCGATGAGCCCGCCGCAGAGGTCCGGGGCCGTGACCTCATCACCGGTCTGCCAAAGACGGTCGTGTTGTCCTCTGCCGAGATCCGCGAAGCGATCGAGGAGCCCGTCCAGGCGGTTGTCGATGCGGTGAAGTTCACCCTCGACAAGACACCGCCCGAGCTGTCAGCCGACATCATGGAACGAGGCATCGTCCTCACCGGTGGAGGAGCACTGCTCCGCGGCCTCGACATCCGGATCGCCAACGAGACCGGCATGCCGATCATCACTGCGGACCGGCCGCTCACGTCCGTCGTTCTCGGGTCCGGAGCCTGTCTCGAGGAGTTCGACATTCTCCACGTCGTCCTCTCGTCGAGCGGCAGGCATTGATGCGAGGGACCCGGCTCCGCCGAGGCTGACGTGTTCCCGCTCCGTCGCTTCGAGCGGTCGACCACCCTGTTTGTTGGGTTGCTCGTCGTCTCGCTCATCCTCGCCACGCTCGACGTCAGCTCGCAGGGCCGGACCGCATCGGACAACCTTCGTCAGGGCGCTCAGGCGGTGTTCAGCCCGATCCTCAAGACGGTCGACTGGGTGACCCGTCCGGTGGTCGGGTTCATCGACGGTTTGTCCAACCTGGCGTTTCTCCGGTCTGAGAACGAACGCCTCTCCGATCTGGTCCGTGAGCTCGAACGGGAGCAGGCAGACGTCGAGGCGCTCAAGGCCAAGATCGCCGAGCTGGAGGACATCCTGGGTCTGGAGCCCCCCGCCCAGCTGACCGCGGTGACGGCGCGGATCTTCGCCAACTCGACGTCCGACTTCGATTTCGTGCGGTTCATCGACAAGGGGTCCGAAGACGGGATCGTCGTCGGACAGCCCGTTGTTTCTGAGCAGGGGTTGGTGGGACGAGTGACCCTGGTCGACGCCGACAGCGCTCGTGTCGCCCTCATCCGTGATCCGACGATCTCCGTGGCGGTGAGGGTCGAGCGAACCGGCGAGACCGGGTGGGTCGACGGGCAGGGGAGCGGGCCGTTGAAGCTGAGGATGCCTGGGGAACGGCTCCCTGTGTTCGAGGGCGATCGGTTGGTGACCACGGGCTCGTCCTTCCCACCCGACATCGTCGTGGCGTCGATCAGCGAAGACGCCGAGTCGGGCGTCAACTTCGGGCTCGTCGCCGACGCCGATCCGGCTACCGAGTTCTCCCGTCTCCGGTTCGTCAGCGTCCTCATCGGTTGGGATCCCCTGACCATCACCGAAGGTGACCTGGTCGGCGAGACACCTCCGGAGGGCATACCCGAGGGGGACCTGTGATGGGACGTCGGGTTGCCATCTCCCTCGGCTTTGTGGCCATCGCAGTGATCCTCCAGGCCAACCTGTTCGGTCCGGGCCGCATCCAGCCGTTCGGAGCGTCTCCTGCACTGGTCATGGTGAGCGTGATCGCCGTCACCCGGTATCTCGACGAGGAGCCCGCCCTCCTGATCGGGTTCACGGGCGGCCTGCTCCAGGATCTTCTTGGGAGCCAGCCGCTGGGGCTGTGGGCCCTGGTGCTGACGGTCGTTGCCTATGCGACGGTGGCGACGCGTGATCGGGTGGAAGGCCTGCCGCTGGTGGCCGGCAGTGTCGCATTGCTCACGATCGGTGCCATGGTGTTGTTCGTGGTGCTCGCAACGCTCTTCGCCCAGGACACGCTGCAGGACCAGGCACTGGCCATCAAGGTCATCTTGCCTGCCGTGTA
>JABDIW010000373.1 GCA_013003515.1 Acidimicrobiia bacterium | reverse complement strand
GTTCTCGGGGTCGACGTTGTGCTCCGACGGCGTCACCGAGAGGCGCAGAGACTCGAACTCCTCCTCGCGCTCTGCGATCACGTGCAGAAGACGCTCGCGTTCGGCCTCGAGCTTCGCTGCAAGGCGTTCGACTGTTGATTTGGCGAGCTTACGAGCCATTGCGGATACCTCCAGAGGCGGGGGGAGCCTAGCTCAGACCGCAGGATCTAGGTGACAGAGGAGCCAAGATGGCCGGCAACCTCGGCGACCGTGGCCCCCCGGGCCAGGACCCGCTTGGCTCGCGACCGGCTCCCGCTCAGCAACTCGACCGGCGTGACCAGGCGTTGCTCCAACAGCCGGATCAAAGCCCTGTTCGCCCTCCCGCCCTCCGGCGGAGATGCCACACGGACCCGCAACGCCCCGTCATGGGTTCCGTTGATCTCGGTGCGGCTGGCGCCCGGCACGACCCAGACCGCAAACACCGCACCGTCGTCAGTGGCTGTTATCTCGGGTAGCGATGGCGTCGGTGGCGACATGGGTACCATGGTCGCACGCGTCGACGGGGACGGAGCCCGGATGACGGCGTCACAGCGAGCCGGGGACGGTGAGAGCCCGGTGGCGCCTTCCGAGATCCCATCTCCCCCGAGCTGCGGGCAGAACGGCTTCGGCTCAGTAGATCCCGCCGGCTGGCCCTCGATATGGGCACCAAGAGCGGCCGCCTTTGGCGGCAAGCCGGGTGGTACCGCGGGGTGCTCCTCGTCCCGGCGCCGATGCGACAGACGAGGAGCAGCGACCGTGACATCGTTCCAACCAACCGACCCGTCGGTGGATCTCCCTGCCCTGGATCAACGGGTGCTCGAACTGTGGGATCGGATCGACGCGTTCTCTCGTTCCGTCGAGCAGCGGCCACCCTCCACCGAGTACACGTTCTACGACGGTCCCCCGTTCGCGACCGGGAGCCCGCACTACGGGCACATCCTGCAAGGAGTCGTCAAGGACATCGTCCCCCGTTACTGGACGATGCGCGGCCACCGGGTCGAGAGACGCTTCGGGTGGGACACCCACGGTCTCCCGGTCGAGATGGAGGTCGAGAAGCAGTACGAACTGTCGGGACCTCGACTCATCGAGGAGTTCGGGATCGCCGAGTTCAACGAGGCGTGCCGGTCGATGGTGCAGCACACCACCAATGACTGGGAAGACATCACCCGCCGCATCGGCCGCTGGGTCGACTTCGAGGACGACTACAAGACCATGGATCCCGAATTCATGGAGAGCGTGTGGTGGGTGATGAAACGGCTCTGGGACAAGGGCCTCATCTACCGCGACTTCAAGGTCCTGCCCTACTCGTACGGGGCAACGACGCCGCTGTCCAACTTCGAAGCCAACATGGACTACCGCGACGTCGACGACCCCGCGATCACGGTTCGCCTTGCCGTCATCGAAGGAACCGGGCCTGCGGGGGCCGGTGATCATCTGACGATCTGGACGACGACGCCATGGACGCTGCCTTCGAATCTGGCCGTCGCCGTTGGTGAGGACATCTCCTACGTGGCCGTCATCGTCACGGATGGCGACCATCCCGGTCGATACTGGGTGGCCGAGGAACTGGCGGAGACCGTCTTCGGTGAGGATCCGGTGATCGAAGCCCGGGCGCGGGGCCGGGAGCTGCTGGGCACGTCATATGAGCCCCCGTTCCAGTACTTCGCCGAGGAACGGGATCGCGGCGCGTTCCGGGTGATCGCTTCACAGGACGTGAACACCGAAGAAGGCACCGGACTCGTCCACATGGCGCCCGCCTACGGCGAGGCCGACTTCGTCTCGCTCCAGGCTGCGGGTCTCGACGTGCTCGTAGATCCCGTGGACGCCGTCGGCGATTTCACCGAAGCAGTGCCCGACGTCGCCGGGATGAACGTCAAAGCGGCGGACGCCGACCTGATCCGGCTTCTCAAGGAATCAGGGAAGATCATCGACCACCGCCAGATCCGGCACTCGTACCCGTTCTGCTGGCGCACCGAGACGCCTCTCATCTACAAGGCCATCCCAACCTGGTTCGTGAACGTCGAAGCGTTCCGGGATCGCATGGTCGAGCTGAACAAGACCATCCACTGGGTGCCGGAATCGGTGGGGCGTAAACGATTCGGCAACTGGCTGGCAGGGGCTCGAGATTGGGCCATCAGCCGCAACCGATACTGGGGATCGTGCATCCCGATCTGGGAGTGCGATTCGTGTGACGAGCTCACCTGCATCGGGTCTCGGGAGGAACTCCAGGAACGATCCGGTGTGTGGCTCGACGACCTCCACAAGCACTTCGTGGACGACGTCACCTTTCCCTGTGCGGCATGTGACGGCACCGCTCGCCGGGTTCCCGAGGTGCTCGATTGCTGGTTCGAATCGGGGTCGATGCCCTATGCGCAGATCCACTACCCGTTCGAGAACCAGGATCGGTTCGCCCAACGGTTCCCGGCGAACTTCATCGCTGAGGGCCTCGACCAGACGCGGGGTTGGTTCTACACGCTTCTCGTGCTGTCGACGGCGTTGTTCGACGAGGCACCGTTCCGCAATTGCGTGGTGACGGGCCTGATCCTCGCCGAGGACGGCCGGAAGATGTCGAAGAGCCTCAAGAACTATCCAAACCCGGTTCACGTCCTGGACGAGTTCGGCGCCGACGCGCTCCGCGCCTATCTGATCAATTCCCCGGTCGTCAAAGCCGACCCGCTGCGCTTCTCCGAGGCCGGGGTGCGCGAAGTGGTTCGGACGGTCCTGCTGCCGCTGTGGAAC
>JABDIW010000363.1 GCA_013003515.1 Acidimicrobiia bacterium | reverse complement strand
CGCCGTCGGTGGCCGGTACTCGGCGCTCACCGACTTCGGGATGGTCCCCGCCGCCATTATCGGCACACCAATCGCCGCCCTTGCGGTGGCGGCACAGGCCATGGCCGATTCCTGCAAGGTCGACACGGTCGACAACCCCGGACTTCAGCTGGGTGCGGCGCTCGCCGAGCTGGCCCTGGCCGGACGGGACAAGGTGACGTTCTCGACCTCGAGCGGCCTCGCCGCCTTCCCGGCCTGGATCGAGCAGCTGATCGCCGAGTCCACCGGCAAAGAAGGGGTCGGCATCATTCCCGTGGCCGACGAGCCAACCCGCAGCGACTACGGCGACGACCGCGTGTTCGTGTCCTACGCCCTCGCCCACGAGGGCCACTCTCCCGTCCTCGACGGGCTCGAGGCGGTGGGGCATCCCGTCATCCGAATCACGCTGGATGCGGGATCTGACATCGCCGCCGAGATGTACCGGTTGGAGTTCGCGACCGCCGCGGCGGGTGCTGCCCTCGGCATCAACCCGTTCGATCAACCCGATGTCCAGGCCGCCAAGACCCTCGCCAGGCAAGCCATGGAGGGCGGAGCGCTGGACGAGGCAACCGAGGTCGACACCGACGATGCCGGTGAAGCGCTCGGGGCGTTCATCGACGAGGTCGACGCCGGCGACTACGTAGGGATCCAGGCGTATCTCCCCATGTCGGACACCACGACCGAGGCACTGCAGACCATCCGCATGCAGCTCGGGAGCCGAACCGGCGTTGCGACCACACTCGGATACGGACCACGCTTCTTGCACTCGACCGGCCAGCTCCACAAAGGGGGCCCGGGTTCCGGGGCGTTCATCCAGATCGTCGACGAGCCGCTGCTCGATATCGACATCCCCGGGAGCTCCCACGGCTTCCGTGACTTGATCTCGTCTCAGGCGCTCGGCGACTACCACGCCATGGTCCAGGCGGGACGTCGCGTGCTGCGCATCAACCTCGGCGGCAAGCTCGGCAACCTGGCCCGGGTATTGCTGGCATCCCGCGGCTGACCAAGGACCACTCGTAGCAATCGACTGATCTCAGCTAGGCAACCGTCCGCACACAACGCAGCTCGTAGAATCGCCACTCGCTCCGAGGGGGACTGGTGGATCTGGCATTCATACTTGCGGCATTCATCCTCGGGTTCCTGGCCGCGCGGATCGGTTTGCCGCCACTGGTCGGGTACCTCGCAGCTGGGTTCGTGCTTCATGCCATGGGGTACGGGCCGTCGACGGCCATCGAGACGCTGTCCGAGTTCGGCGTGTTGCTTCTGCTCTTCGGCATCGGGGTCAAACTCAACCCGAGGACGCTGACGAAACCCGAAGTGTGGGCGGGTGCCTCGATCCACATGGCCCTGAGCACAGTCGTCATCGGAAGCGTGCTCCTGATGCTCGGCGCTTTCGGGTTGCCTCTCGTCACCGACCTCGACCTCGGCCAGGCGGCCATCGTCGGTTTCGCTCTGTCGTTCTCCAGCACCGTCTACGCAGTCAAGGCTCTCGAGGACCGCAACGAGGCAGCGTCGTTGTCGGGGCGGCTGGCGATCGGCATGCTCATCATGCAGGACATCTTCGCGGTCGCATTCCTGGTGTTCTCGGCCGG
>JABDIW010000340.1 GCA_013003515.1 Acidimicrobiia bacterium | reverse complement strand
ACGCCGCCTTCAGGGCATGTATCTGTGGCGCCGGGTCATCGCCGTTGTCGGCATCGTGGCAACGTTCGGTGCGCTTCTTCTCGGGATCGCCCGTCGCGTCATCATGCCGTGGGCCGAGCCCGCCGTCATTGTGGCCGCGATCGGGGCCGTCCTCGGCGTTGTTGCCTGGACGCTCATCCGGCCGCCCTCTCGGAGACGGATCGCCCTCGAGGTGGATCAACGTCTCGGTGGCCGCGACCAGATCTCGACTGCGGTCGAGTTGTCCGATCGAGAGCGCCGTAGCGCCATCGAGAACCGCCAGATCTCACGAGCTGCTTCGTGGGCCGAAGCGCGCTCACTCGACGGTTTCGGGAGACTCTTGCCGGGGTGGAGGGTCATCGCCCTCAGCGTGCTCGCCGTTGGCGCTGCGATCGCGCTTGCGGTCCCCGCATCACCGGCCGACGCTGCTCTGGAGGATCGGCAGGAGATCGAGGAGATCCTCGATGCTCAAGCGGTGATCCTCGAGGAGGCCGCCGAAGAGGCGGCGACCGAGGACATAGCCGAGCGGCTGCGCCAGGCCGCTGAGGAGCTCCGTGAAGCGGGCAGTCTCGACGAGGCCGAACGTCTGCTCGGAGACACCCGTCAAGAGCTTCAGGAACTGGAGGATCCGGCCGCCCTGCCGCTCAAGACGGCTCTCGCCGGGATGGAGCGAAAGCTGGACAAGGAGCCGCTCGGGGCCGGCGATACCGCCCAGGAGCAGCTCCAATCGCTTCGTGACCAGGCCGGGGAGCTGACCGACGCCGAACGGCAGCAGGCTGCTCAGCAGCTCTCGGACCTCGCCGATGGTCTCGAGGGCTCCGCCGGCGACCTCGGCGACGCTCTGCAGGAGGCAGCCGACCAGCTCGAGGCGGGTGGCGACGCCGCCGCCGCCATCGATGGAGCCCTCAGCGAGCTGTCCGATGCACTACAGCGAATCGCCGCGTCTGGAGACCTGGCCGATGCCCGGGCCACCGTTCGGCAGGTCCAGGGCGACGTGGCCGATGCCGCCGATCGCATCGGCGATGGCCAGGGCGACGGGCAGGGCCAGGGCCAAGGGCAGGGTCAGGGCCAGGGCCAGGGCCAGGGTCAGGGGCAAGGCCAGGGCGGAAATGTCACCGGCGGCAACGTGTCGGGTGGCGGTGGCAACAACCAGGGTGGCGTGACCGGCGGCGTCGGTCAGGGGGACTTCCCGGACCCGACCGGCGAGGGTGACCAGGATCCGGCTCGCGATCCGGCCCAGTCAACCGTGTTCGATCCGGTGGGCGCTGATCGCGGTGACGAGAACCGCGTCGACTTCGACCCATCCGATCCCACCGGTGCCATTCAGGGGACTACGTCGGGTCAGGGCACCGAGAACGTCCCGCTGGTGCCGTATCAGGATCGTTTTGCCGAGTATCAGCAGCAGGCTCTCGACGCCCTTGACAGGATCGCGATCCCCGGCAACCTGCAATCAGTGGTGAGGGATTACTTCATCGAGCTCGGTCAGTAACGGAGGGAGACGCTGGTGAATCCAGAGCAGTTCGCGGCCACGGTCGAGAAGGTCGAGGCCGAGATCGGGAAGGTCATCGTGGGCCAGCGAGAGCTGGTGCGGTCGGTTGTCCTCGGCATGCTCGCCGAAGGCCATGTGCTGCTCGAGGGAGTGCCCGGGCTCGGAAAGACGATGTTGCTGCGGACGCTGGGAGAAGCGCTGGCCGTGGAGTTCGGTCGCATCCAGTTCACCCCCGATCTCATGCCGGCCGACATCGTCGGCACCAACGTCCTGCGTGAGGGCGCCTTCCAGTTTCACCGAGGCCCGGTCTTCGCCAACGTGGTGCTCGCAGACGAGATCAACCGGGCAACACCCAAGACCCAGTCGGCCATGCTCGAGGCCATGCAGGAACGCCGGGTGACGATCGGCGGCGAGACTCACCCGCTTCCGCGTCCATTCTTCGTGATGGCCACCCAGAACCCCATCGAGATGGAGGGCACGTACCCCCTTCCCGAGGCGCAGCTGGACCGGTTCCTGTTCAAGGTGCTGGTGCCGTTTCCCTCCGAGGACGACCTCGTCGCCATCCTCGACCGAACCACGACCGCGGAGGTTCCGACGGTCGAGCCATCCACCGATGCGGCCACCCTTCAGTCGATGATCAACGCGGTCCGCGAGGTGCCTGCCGCCACGCATCTGCTGCGGTTCGCCTCGACGCTGGTGAAGGCAACCCACCCCGAGACCGAGGCGGCTCCCGGAGTCGTCCGCAAGTACGCACGGTTCGGTGCCAGCCCCCGGGCCGCTCAGGCCATGGTGCTCGGCGGGAAGGCCCGTGCCCTCGTTGAAGGTCGGCTCAACTTGTCCGCCGAAGACATCCGGGCGGTGGCACCGCTGGCGCTGCGACATCGCATGGTGCTCGGATACGAGGCCGCCGCCGACGGTGTGAGTGCCGACGACCTCCTCGACGAGGTGCTCGAGGCCTTTCCGGCACCCGTAGCCGAGGAGGGCTGAACGTGCTCCTCGAGCCGGAGCTGCGGTCCCGGCTCGACCGGCTGGCGCTGGCGTCGCGAGGCCGCATTCGCGGCGCCTGGGGCGGGCGGCATCGCTCGCGCCGCCTCGGCGAGAGTCTCGACTTCGCCGACTATCGGGAGTACTTCCCCGGCGATGACTACCGCCGCATCGACTACAACCTGTGGGCGCGTCTCGGTGTCGTGCTCATCCGCCTCTTCGAGGCCGAAGACGAGCTTCCGCTGCGGGTCCTCGTCGACACCTCGCAGTCGATGGACTTCGGCGACAAGTTCCCCACTGCACAGCGGCTCTCGGCGATGGTGGCGTACCTGGCGCTCGCATCGGGAGAGCGGGTCCAGGTTGCGAGCGTTCCTGGTGAGGACTCACCTCGCATTCAGGGCCCGTGGGTTCGCCACACCGGGTCCTGGCCCGTCGTCGAGTCGTTCCTGGAGAGCCTCCAGCCCGGCGGGGGCACGGATCTGCGGGCTGCCGCCAACCATGTCGCCGCCGCCACCGGGCTCCGCGGTGCTTCTGTCCTGGTGTCGGATCTCCTCACCGAGGGCTGGGAGCAGGCGATCGACCTCCTCGGGGTGTCCGGGTCGGGTGTCGTTCTCCAGGTCATCAGCCCCCTCGAGCTCGATCCCGACCTCACCGGCGATCTGACGTTGCGCGATGTCGAGACACGACAGGAAGTCCCGGTGTCGGTGAGCGATGGTGCCGTTGACCGATATCGAGAACGCGTCCGGGGGTTCATCGACGAGGTCGCCAACCGGTCACGGCGCAGCGGTCTGGACCACGTGCTGGCCGTCGCCCAGCCGGGTGTCCTCGATCAGACCCTGGCGGCGCTGGTGTCCTCCGGAGTCGCCAGATGAGCCTGCTCGTCCCTGGAGCCCTGGCCCTGCTGTCGCTGGCCATTCCGCTCCTCGTCCTCTACATGCTCCGCTCGCGAAGGCAGCGGTTCGAAGTGCCGTCGGTGATGCTGTGGTCGGGCGAGGAAGAGTTCGTGTCGGCCGCTGTGCCCTGGCAACGGCTCAAGATCACGGCCGCTCTGCTGCTGCAGTTGCTCGCTCTGGCTGCCTTTGCCTTCTTGTTGTCGCGTCCGTTCTTCGAGGAAGAGACATTGCTTGGCCCTCACACCGTGATGATCATCGACACGTCTGGCTCGATGGGGATGGAGAACCGGCTCGATACCGCCAAGGCCCGCGCCATCGAGTTGTCTGCCGAGGCGTCTGATGCTCAGCTGATCTCCGTCGTCAGCGGAGGGCCGAGCCCGAGGGTGCTGGCCGCCTTCAGCCGTGATCCCGAAGGTCTGCGAACGGCCATCGAGTCGCTGTCCGTCACCGGAGGCTCGGACGAGCTGGGTGAGGCGCTGCGGCTGGCTCGGGGCCTGGCCACCCCGGATCGCCCGACCACGATCCTCTTCCTCGGTGACGGAGGCATCCCTGGATCGGTGACTGAGCCGGTCACCAACGCTCTTCACGTTCCCTTCGACGACACCGGAGACAATGTCGCGATCACGGGCTTCGGCGCCGGTGCCGGAGCAGGTGAGACCCGGATGTTCCTCGAGGTCACCAGCTACTCGAACAAGCCCGAGAGCGTCACCGCCGAGCTGGAGGTCGACGGTCTCTCGGTGGGATCCGTCGACGTCGATCTCGATCCGGGTCAACGTTCCCAGAAGGCGATCGCCGTCGAGGCCGGCCCCGGCCAGGTCGTCACCGTGGCGCTTCGGGACCACGTGGACAGCCTTCCCCTCGACGACTCCAGCGCTGCGGTCCTGAGCGGCTCGGCCGAGGTGTCTGTGGCCGTCCTCGGCGAAGGGTCGCGGTTCCTGGATGCCTTGCTCGGGTCCATCTCGGGAGTGCGGGATGCGGCAGGGCTCCCCCCGGACGTCGTGATCATCGATCGTGACGACGCATCGATAGTGGACCGACCAGCGTGGATCATCGCGCCGGAGACACCTCCGCCAGGAGTCGAAGTCATCGGGGTCCTCGAGTTCCCCGTCATCACCTACCAGCGGTCTGGTGAACCGATCCTGGAGGGCATCGACCTCGCTGATCTCGCCATCGCCGAGGCTCAGATCGTGAATGCTCCCGGCTGGCTGTCCCTGCTCCGTGCCGGCGAGATCCCTCTCATCCTTCTCGGCGAAGTCGACGGTCAGCGCGCCATCTACCTCACATTCGACCTGACACGCTCCAACCTGCCGGTTCAGGTGTCGTTCCCGATCCTCGGTTCGAGGCTGATCGACTGGCTGGGCGGATCGCGGGTGACCACCGCGTCCACAGCACCCGCCGGCACACCGATCCCGCTGGTGACACCACAGGGATCGACGGCCCGGGTGACGCTGCCCGACGGATCCCGCCGCGACCTGGTGGAGGGACTGCTGACGTTCAATGCCGCCACTCTCCCCGGGGTGTACCGGGTGGAGTACGTCGCCGAGGACGGGACAATCGTGCCTGGCCCGGTCGCGGCCAGGCAGTTCGTCGCCTCGGAGTCGACCGGGGAAACCCGCACCATCGCGGTGGTGGACGAGGGCACCCAGGCTGCCGAGACGTCCCAGCTGTTGCGGGAGTGGGCGCCGTTCATCGCCGCCCTGCTGCTCGCCATCGTCCTGTTGGAGTGGTGGGTCGCCTACGGACGCCCGATGCCGGCCCGGCGCGGTGAGGGAGAGGCGGCGACATGAGGCTGCTCTCTCCGTGGTGGCTGGCTGCCCTCCCGGTGGTCCTCGGAATCGCCTGGATCGTTGCCAGGTACGGGCGACGCGCGGTTCCGCACCGTCAGCACCTCGTGGCCGTCGGCCTGCGCATGATCGGTCTCGCCCTCCTCGTCCTCGCTCTGGCACAACCGCTGTGGATTCGGGATTCGAGCGAGAAGACCGTCCTGTTCCTGCTCGACCGCTCGGCGTCCATCGATGGGCAGGCGAGAGTGGTTCAGGAACAGTTCGTAGCCGACGCCCTCGACCAGGCCGCCCCGGAAGATGTCGTCGGGGTTGCCGTGTTCGGCACCGACCTGAGGGTCGACGTCGCCCTCGCCCCACTCCGGGTCCCGCAGCCGGTGCGCACGACCGTCGATTCCTCCGGCACCGACCTCGCCGGCGCGTTGCGAGCCTCGGCGGCCGTTCTCCCCACCGAGGGATCACGGCGGATCGTGGTGCTCACCGATGCCGTGGAGACATCTGGTGACGCCAGGATCGCGGCCCGTGAGCTCGCCGAAGCCGGGATCGCCGTCGACGTCATCGCCCTCGACACCGGACGTTCGGCAGACGCGCTGGTGACCAGGGTCGACGCTCCCGTGACGGCGCGCCAGGGTGAGGATCTCGTGGTCGACGTCACCGTTGCAGCCACCGCATCGGGCGATGCCACGCTCCTCGTCGAGGCAGGCGACGACGTGATCCCGCTTCCGGTGACGCTCCAGGCGGGCACGAACCGGGTCCAGGTGACGATCCCCGGTGTCGACACGGGGATTCTCAGGGTCTCGGCCTCGATCGATGCCCCGTTCGATCAGGTCCCCGAGAACGACACCGGTGAGGCTCTGGTCCGGGTGCTGGGACCGGCTCGGGTCGGTGTGGTCGAAGCACTGCTCGGAGAGGGCGCCGACCTGGTGAGGGCGCTCAATGCCGGTGGGATCGATGCCGAGCTGCTCGACGGGATTCCTGGACCCGATGACCTGCTGCTCTATGACGCAATGGTCCTCGTGAACGTGCCGACCCCGGGCGAGGCCGTGACCGCCGACATCGCCGCCTATGTCGAGGACCTGGGTCGCGGTCTGCTCGTCGTGGGCGGTGACCAGGCATACGGTCTGGGTGGGTACCAGGGCTCCGAGCTGGAAGACCTCTTGCCGGTCAACTCCGATCCCGACGACCTCATTCGGCGCACTCCGATCGCCGAGGTGCTGGTCATCGACACCTCGGGATCGATGGCGGACTGTCACTGTGGTGGCGGGCTCACCGGGGAGGCCAGGGAAGGGATCGGGGTCAACAAGACCGACATCTCGCGTGCCGGTGCCGGTCTCGCCATCTCCGCGCTGCAGGAGACCGACCGGGTTGGCATCCTCGCCTTCACCTCGGGCACACGTTGGGCGCTCGATCTCCAGACCAAGCCCGCAGCCAACGTCGTTGCCTCCGCCATCAACTCGCTCGTGCCAGATGGCGACACCGAGATCACCCCGGCGCTCCAGGAGGCGCTGGCTGCTTTGCAGGAGGCCCCCGAGGAGATCAAGCACATGGTGCTGTTCACCGACGGGTGGGGAGACGACGCCCGCTCCCTCGATGTGGCCCAGGAGATCGCCGATGCCGGCATCACTCTGTCGGTGCTCGGCACCGGTGAAGGCACCGGCGAGACCCTGCGCCGGATGGCCGCCCTCGGTGGTGGCCAGTACTACCCGGGCCGTGATCTCGACGCGGTTCCCGAGATCTTCGTGGAGGAGACGCTGCGTGTTGCCCGGCCCCTCATCGCCGAAGGCGACTTCTTCCCCTCGCTGGGTGCCGCCTCCCAGGTGACCGCCGGCCTGACCGCGGCGCCGCCGCTGCAGGGATACGTCCTGACTCGCCCCAAGGACACGGCGGTCATCGCGCTCGAGATCGGTCCTGGCGATCCGCTCCTCGCCACGTGGCAGCGCGGTCTGGGTCGTGCCTCGGCGTGGACGTCCGATGCGACCGCTCGCTGGTCCGCCGACTGGGTCACGTGGGATGGCTTCGTCGACTTCTGGGGCCGCGTCGTCAGCGACGTTCTGCCTCCTGGTCTCGACAACCCGCCGGAGGTCCGTCTCGATGGCGGCGCCATCGAAGTGAGGTTCGATGCCGATGCGCCGCTCGATGCCAGCGGCGTTGCCACCGTTCGTGACTCCGACGGCAACGTGTCTGCGATTCCGCTTCAGCGCACCGGTGGCACGACCTTCGAAGGAAGGGTGCCGGTGTCGACCTCAGGCGCGTATTGGGTGGCGGTGACGGTCGAGACCCCAGATGGTCTGGTGGCGCAGGGAAGCAACGGCCTGGTGGCGGGCTACGCCGACGAGTTCGCCTTCCGCGAGGCGGACACCCAGCTCCCCACAGACCTCGCCGACATCACCGAGGGCCGGGTCGGTCCGACAGCAGCTGAGGTCTTCGATCCGGCTCCTCGCCGCGGAGCAGCGGAACGTCCGCTGTGGCCGGTCCTCGTTGCGATCGCGTTGGCGCTGTTCCTTCTCGACGTCGGCCTGCGCCGGCTTGTCGTCGCCAGGGGCGATTGGCGGGTGTGGCGTGAGGCGGTCGTGCCGGCCAGGTCGGAACGGCCCAAGGCGCTCACCGCCAAGGCTCCGCCACCGGATGAGCCCGAGGAACCGGCTGGTTCGAGTCGGGAGGTCCACCCGGAGGAAGAGACGCTGGGCCGTCTGTTGAGGCGCAAGCGAGACCGGTGACTCAACCGACGGGGCTGATCTCACCAGGATCGAGGCGCCCGACCGTTTCCCCGAGGATGATCTGGTTGAGCACCGCCGACAGCTCTTCGGCGGAGATCGCACCCGTCTTCTTGGCGACGATCGTCCCTGCCCGGTCGACGAAGAAGGTCTCTGGCAATCCGAACACGCCGTAATCGAGGCCCACCCGCGAGTCATCGTCGACCACGTAGATGGTCTCAGGTGACCGGCCCACCTCTTCGAGCCAGGCACCTCCCCGCTCCGGGTTGTCCTGGTACAGGACGCCGACGAACTGGACGTCGAACGGCGCAAACGCCTCCGCCGCCGAGACGAGGGCGTCATGTTCGACGCGGCACCCGGTGCACCACGAGGCCCAGAAGTTCACCACGACGATGTCGCCGTCGAGCGTCGCCGTGTCGAAGACGGCGTCACCGTCGATGGTGGGGGCAGACCACTCCGGAGCGCTGGTACCGATGAGGGGGGACGTGGTGGCTTCGGGGTTCGTGCCGAAGCGGGTCGTGAACGACACCACCAGGATGCCGATGGTGAGCAGACCGAACCCGACGCCGTAGACGATGCGCCGGTTCATGCTCCGGCCCGTGCTTCCGCCAGCAATTCCTCGGCCTGGGCGCGAATCTCGGCGGGCAGGTCCTCGAACATCAACAGAGCCTCCAACGGAGTGATCGCCCCGGCCGGGTCCTCGAGCCCGTAGAGCCGAATGGCACCCAGGAAGAAGTAGGCCTGTGAGTACCCCGCATCCACCGCGAGGGCCTGTTCGACGTAGCGCTCGCCGATCTCGGATTCCCCCGACAGGTAGGTCATCCAGCCGATGTTGGCGAGTGCGCGGGGATTGGCAGGCTCCTGGTCCAGCACGATGAGGTAATGCCGCAGGGCATCGGAGAACTGAGCATCGTTGAAATACCGGTCGGCAAGCGCCAGCCGCATCGTTGCCACCTCGGGAAAGCCGGCGACCACCTCCTCCATCTCCTCGTTCGAGATGGTGGTGAGGTCTACCGAGGGCAGCCCGCCGGTGATCAGATCGCCAGGGTTGCGTTCGTCTGCGCTGCGCGCCACGGCTATGCCGGCACCGACGAGGCCTATCACCACGATGGCGACCCCGGCGATGACTCGGCCCCAGGGCCGATCGGTCCCCTCGATCTCGTCGGTGGCGAGGATCTCGGCTCGCTCGGCCTCGTAGGTGGTGCGGAGGCGATGCGCGGTGGGCGCGTCGAGTTCTCCGGCGGCGAGCTGGACGTCGAGATCGTCGAGGTCGGCCTGGACCTGTGCGAGCCGTTCCGGGATACCGCTCATGAGCCTGTCCCGGGTCGGAGACGGCCACCTATCGCTGCGATTCCGAAGACGAGCCCGGCAATCGGTATCGCCCACAGAGCGATGCCCCATCCGTCGAGTGGGGGATCGAGCAACGCCACCTCACCAAACCGGGCTACGAAGAACGCCCGGATGTCCTCGTCGCTCTCGCCGGCCGCCACCTTCTCGGCGATGACGGCCTCGAGGTCACGAGCCACCTGTGAGGGGGCATCGGCGATCGATTCGCCTCCACACAGCGGGCACCGGATGCTCGACGCCAGTGACTCCACCCGATCCCCGGCGGTCACGGCTGTCGCCTGAGGCCAGAGGCCGACGACCATCGTCACGATGGCGGCTGCAGCCACCGCCCATCTGATCCCGACTCGCCAATCGATGCGGCCGGTCGAGTCAGTCACGGGGCTCACCGATGAGAGACGGCGCCTGGTCGCGTGACGGTGCGGCGGGGGAGACCCGGCGCCGGCGAGCGCCCACGGCGTAGAGCCCTCCGCCAACGGTCACGAGGCCCCCGAGCCAGAGGAGGCGCTGGAAGGGGAACACGTAGACGTCGATGGTGGCGGTTCGGTCACGGACCGATACCAGCGACACGTAGACGTCGTCGAGGGTGCCGTGGAACACGTCGGGGGTGGCTACCGCCTGAATCGAGTTGGGGTACTGGTGGAGCCGTGGCTCGAGGACGTTCCCGCCCGCCTCACACTCCGCGCCGGAGAGCCGCACCGAGGTTCCGATGACCGAGCGGTTGGGCTCGGTGCGGCGGAACGGCCCCTCATAGGTGACGCAATACGAGCCGACGACGGCACTCTCGCCAAGATCGACGGTGACCTCCTGATGGATGGCCAGTGCAGTGGTGGTGGCGATGGCGATGGCCACCATGGCGAGACCAATGTGGGAGATCTGGCCTCCCCAGTAGCCACGGTCCCGCGACAGCACCCGACCGATGGCCGATGCCCAGGTTCGATCCGGGCGCAGCTTCCGCGCCTGGGACACGACTGACGAGACAGGCACGGATATGACGAAGACGCCGAGCACGATCACCAGCACCGTGGGAACGGACCGGACGCCGAGCAGGACGGCCACCGCGCCTCCGACCAGGCCGGCCAACGCCGGCCGCTGAATTCGTGACCAGACGATCGAAGCTCCGGCGACCCGGTACGGCGTCACCGGGCCGATGCCGACGGCGAGGAGGAGGGCGAACGCCACGGGCAGTGTCGTCCGATCGAAGAACGGGCGTCCCACCGACACCTGGCGGCCCGTGAACGCCTCCAGGACGAGTGGGTACAGCGTCCCCACCAGCACCGTGATCGCAAAGAGAACAAGGATCAGGTTGTTGGCGAGGAACACGCCCTCCCGGCTGGCCAGCGACTCGAGGCGCGGTGCCGACGACACGGCCTGGGACCGGAATGCGAACAACCCGAACGAAGCCACGGCGGCCACGGCGAGGAACACGAGCAGCGTCGGGCCAATAGCCGACTGGGTGAAGGAGTGGACGGAGAAGATCACTCCTGACCTCGTGAGGAAGGTCCCGAGGATGGTCAGGAGGAACATGGAGATCACCAGTGTGTAGTTCCATGCCTGGAGCATCCCCCGGCGGCGCTGCACCACGGCCGAGTGGATGAACGCGGTGGCGATCAACCAGGGGAGGAAGGCTGCGTTCTCGACCGGATCCCATGCCCAGTA
>JABDIW010000324.1 GCA_013003515.1 Acidimicrobiia bacterium | reverse complement strand
TTTCCCAGCCATCGGACGTGGAGTGTCTCACCCGTCCTGCGGAGGAACCACGCTGCCGCCAGCGCCATGATGACCTCCCGCGCCACGAGCAGGATCGTGATGACGAGCGGGACGATCCCGGCGATCGTGCCACCTATCACGGCAGCGACGAGCGCGACGCGGTCGGCGATCGGGTCCAGGAGGCGCCCGAGTTCGGTCTCCTGGTCGAGGGCGCGAGCCAGCATGCCGTCGACCCAATCGGTGGAACCGATCACCAGGAACACGATCGCCGCGGCCACGACGCGGTCCTCGGCGAGGAGCAACCACAGGAACCACCCAACCGCCAGCAGGCGGGCGAGCGAGATGACATTCGGGATCGTGAGGATCCGCGAGCGCGGATCGCGATCCATCAGGGCACGAGGTGGCAGGCGACCATGTGGCCGTCGCCGCGATCCATCAACGGCGGATGGTCGTTGGACTCACACGTCTCGTTGGCCATCGGGCACCTCGGGAGGAACCGGCACTGTGGCGGCGGGTTGATCGCCTTCGAGATGCCACCCTTGATCTCCGGTTCCTGCTTCTGGTACGACGGGTCCGGAACCGGCACCGCGGCGAGCAACGCCTTCGTGTACGGGTGCTTGGGGCGGCTCAGCAGCTCCTCCGTCGGTGCCATCTCGACGACCTTGCCGAGGTACATCACTGCGATCCGGTCGCACATGTACCGGGCGACCGCGAGGTCGTGGGTGATGTAGAGGTAGGAGACGCCAGCGTCCTGTGCGAGGTTGAGCATGAGGTCCATGATCGAGATCCGAATGGACACATCGAGCATGGACGTCGGCTCATCGGCGACGACGAACTTCGGGTCGAGCACGAGGGCACGGGCGATGGCGACGCGCTGGCGCTGGCCACCCGACAATTCGTGCGGGTACCGGAAGAGGAAGGTCGCGGCGGGGGTGAGCCCGACCTTGTCGAGCAGTTCGGCGACCCGCTCCTCACGCTCGGCCACGGTGCCGACGCCCTGCACGGCAAGCGGCTCGGCGACCGTGTCGAACACCGTGCGGCGGGGGTTGAGCGACTCGAACGGGTCCTGGAAGATCATCTGGACGTTGGCACGGAAATCGCGCATCTCGTCGCGGGCCACGTGGGCGATGTCGACCACGCCCCTACCCACGTCGAGGAGGGCTCGTCCGTCGGTGGCCTCGTCCAACTTGACGAGGAGTCGACCGGTCGTGGACTTGCCACAACCGGACTCCCCCACCAGGCCGAGCGATTCGCCGGGCGCAATCTCGAACGAGACGTTGTCGACGGCCTCGACGAAATCGGTCGCGGCGCGGAAGACGCTCTTGGAGACCGGGAAGTGCTTCGTGAGGCCCTCGACCTTGAGGAGCGGTTGCGTCGAGGTCTCGGTTGCCTCGGTGGCCATGTCCGTCATTTCTGCAGACCTCCGATCTCGGGGACCTCTTCCCAGTTCCAGCAGGCAACGGCGTGGCCGCCACCGATGTCGGTGAGGACGGGTTCCTCACGGGTGCACTGCTCGGTCGCGAATGGGCAGCGCGGGTGGAACCGGCAGCCCGATGGCGGGTTGAGCAGGTTCGGCGGCTCACCCTCGAGTGGGGCGAGCACCCGGCGGGGGCCCGTGATCGACGGCGTCGAGCTGAGCAGGAGGAAGCTGTAGGGGTGCCGGGGCCTGTGGAAGACCTCGATGGTGTCGCCGAGTTCGACGAGCTTGCCGGCGTACATGACGCCCATCCGGTCCGTCACCTCGGCGATGACCGCGATGTCGTGCGAGATGTAGATGATCGACATCCCCAACTCGGCCTGGATGTTCTTGAGTTCCTTCAGGATCTGGTCCTGGACGATCACGTCCAGCGCCGTCGTCGGCTCGTCGGCGATGATGAGCTTCGGGTTGCACGACAGCGCCATGGCGATCACCGCACGCTGGCGCATGCCACCGGAGAACTCGTGCGGGTAGCGCTCGGCCATCCGGGGGTTGAGGCCGACCAGTTCGAAGAGCTGCCCGATCCGTTCGGTCTCCTGCGAGTAGGTGAGCGTTTCGGGCCAGTGCAGCCGGAGTGCCTCACGGATCTGGTCCCCGACCTTGTAGACCGGGTTCCACGAGTTCATGGCGCCCTGGAAGACCATGGCGATGTCACGCCAGCGGCGACGGCGCATCTGCTCCTCGGTGAGGCCCACGATGCTCTCGCCGTCCAACTGGATGTCGCCGGAGATGATCTCGGCGTTGTCGGGGAGGAGTCCCAGCAGCGTGAGTGCAACAGACGTCTTGCCGCAGCCGGACTCCCCGACCAGGCCGAGTGATTCGCCGTTGGCGACCTGGAAGGTCACGTTGTCGACGGCCATCACCGCACCCTCCTTCGTGGAGTAGTGCATCACGATGTCGTCGACGTCGAGGAGCGTGGTGCCTGCGCGTCCGCCCCGCGATTCGATGTCGAGCATGTCGGTCATTCGATTCCTCTCGATCAGCGCTGGCGCAGGCGGGGGTTGACGACTTCATCCATCGCCCGGGCAACCATGAAGAAGCCGGCCGAGAAGACGGTGATGGCGAGGCCGGCGGGGGCCATGAGCCACCAGACCCTGAGGCCCTGCAACGTGTACCCCTGGGTGTGGGCGATGTTGATCATGATTCCCCAGGAGGCGTCGATGCTCAGGAGGCCCAAGAAGGAGAGTGTCGCCTCGATGAAGATGGCGCCGGTCACGCCGAACATCATGTAGAGGAAGCTGAGCGGGAGCACGTTCGGGATGATGTGGCGGGTGATGATCCGCCAATCCGAACCGCCGGCAACACGTGCGGCATCGATGAACGGTTTCACCTTCACGCTCAACGCCTGGGACTTGAGGATGATCGCGGTACCGCCCAGTCCGCCGAGGACGCCGATGAGGATCCCCAACCCGGTCAGGCCGATCTTCCAGAAGCCGGACATGACGATGAGGAGGGGCAGGAGCGGAATGAGGATCACGAGGTCGGCAAGGCGCATGAGCAGCGTGTCGATCGTCCCTCCGTAGAAGGCGGCGACGGTGCCGACGATCGTTGCGAGGAACACCGAACTAAGGGCTGCGATCGCCCCGAGCAGGAAGGCG
>JABDIW010000309.1 GCA_013003515.1 Acidimicrobiia bacterium | reverse complement strand
TGATCCGACAGCGACCGACGGCACCGAAACACGCCGCCCGCGTTGGATCGAAGCTGAGGTCGAACTGGCCGGGCAGGTCGAGCTCAACCTCGAGAAACCGACCCAATGCCCAGTCCACCAGCGCCCGCTCGGACTCGCTCAGATCCCCATGCACCGTCACCTGATCTGCCGGCACGAACTCGTCATAGACCGCACAGTTGATCTCGCCTCGAACGTCCTGCGTCAGAAGCGGACGAGGTACGTCGCTCGCACCACACGCCACGAGGAAGGCCAGGGCGGCCACGCAGAGCCGCCTGGCAGGCATGGGCCTCAGCCCGCCTCCAGAGCGGACAGGACGTCCTGCAGAAGCGAGCTTGCGCCGATTCGCACGCGTTGGTTCGTCACCTGTTCCCTCCCAAGAGCCTCGTCTGCCAAATCTATATAGATCCGGGCATCGTCGACGGACCGGACGCCACCGGAAATCTTGACGCCAATCGCCTCCGGGTGTGCACTCACGATCTGAAGCAGTTGGGCGACCGCCTCTGGCGTTGCACTGTGCTCGGTCTTGCCGGTGGACGTCTTGAGGAAGTCGGCGCCGCCGGCGATTGCCTCTGCCGCCGCTGCGCCGATCAGATCAGAGTCGTGCAACTCGCCCGTCTCCAGGATCACCTTCAGCGAGACATCGGGTCCGATGGCCTGTCGAGTCGCGGCCACCAGCTCCTCGCCCACACCGACCTGACCCTCTCGAAGCGCCTTCCATGGAAAAACGACATCCACCTCGGTGCCACCGGCATCCACGATCTCGCGAGCGTCGGCCACTGCTCGGTCGATATCTGTGTCACCCTCGGGGAAGTTCGCCACGCCGGCGACGGGAATCCCCGTTCCTTCGAGCGCCGCGACCGCAGTGCCAACAAATCGCGGCCACACACAGACGGCAGCCACGTTGCCATGCGTGGTCGTGGCATCCGAGCACAGTTGAACAACGTCCTCGGTCGAGTCGTCTGAGCCAAGCGAGGTCAGATCGATGAGGTTCAGCGCGCGGCTCGCCATGTCGTGATTGGTGGTCATATCGCCATTCTGCCTCCGATCGCGCAACGAACCCGAGGGACTTCGGTCCCTTGATGTTCGCGGGCCGGTGTGTCGGTACTGAGCAGGTGGACTCCGACACCATCAGCGACCCGCATGCGCTGACAACAGAGGCGGCCCTTTCCGCCTTCGGCACTGACCGTTCCACCGGACTTCGCGACGACCAAGTGGCAGCCAG
>JABDIW010000303.1 GCA_013003515.1 Acidimicrobiia bacterium | reverse complement strand
CTCTCATCCCATCGCAGGCGGCGAGCTGTACGTGGCCCAACAGCTGGAGCGGCTCGAAGTCCGGGTGCGGTTGCGTCAGGCCGAGGAGAACCTGCCCGGCATCGTCTAGCTCGGAAGCCTCTGGAGGTGTGCGGCGAGGTGGATCTGGTGCGGTTGACCAACGGCCTCCATCCACAGCTGATAGGTGAGCTCTTCGTCACCGACCTCCAGGATGCGCTCGACGGTTCGAACCTCCTTCGCTGAAGGCGTGAGACCGACCGATCGGGTGCTGAGCCGAACGGTGGTGCCGTCCCACGATCCGGTCAGGATCTCTGAGATCCCCGTCGGTTGAGCGATGACGGCCTCGACACCGTCGTCGGGGCCGGGCCGGAAGTAGCCGGTTTCGGTGTGGAGGGGCTGGCGGTCCGCTCCGTCGGTCCACGTCGTCTGGCGGTAGAGCAGAAATGGTTTCCCGTGGTGGGAGAACTCGACCCTCTCGCCGTAGGTGAACGGCTCGATGGTCGGGTACACCCCGCGCCCAGTTCCTTCCCAGACGCCGACGAGTCGTTCGAGGCCATTGAGCATGAGACCCCGATTGTATGGGCTGTAGGCTCCGCGTCGTGAGAGCCCATCATCGAGCAGTGCAATCGGGTCGCTCGCTCGTGGCTGGTGATCTCTCGTGAATCTGGTCCTGGACGGAAGCCCGCTGCCCCTCGACACGATCGTGGCCGTCGGCCGCGGGGGAGTCGCTGTGACGCTGGCACCGACGGCGGCCGCCGCGATGGAGCGAAGCCGGACAGTGGTGCGCGATGCACTCGATGCCGGTGCCACCGTCTATGGCGTCACGACCGGCTTCGGTGCACTCGCATCGACCCGCATCGATGAATCGGACGCCATCGAGTTGCAGGTCGGTCTCTTGCGATCTCATGCCGCCGGCGTCGGTGAGGCTGTCGACGACGACCTGGTCCGGGCCATGCTGGTGTTGAGGGCTCGCACCCTGGCGCAAGGCCATTCGGGCGTCCGTCCGCTGGTGGTGGAGCGCATCCTCGATCTTCTCAACCACGACATCCTCCCGGTCGTCCCCGGAAGGGGGTCGGTGGGTGCCTCTGGTGACCTGGCCCCCTTTGCCCACCTCATGCTGCCGCTGATCGGCGAAGGGCTGGTCCGGGTCGGTAGCGAGATCACTCCCGCGGCCGACGCTCTGGACGCAGCCGGCATTGCCCCGCTCCGCCTCGAACCCAAGGAAGGCCTCAGTCTGCTCAACGGAACCGAAGGAATGCTCGCCTGGGGCGCTCTTGGCCTTGCCCGGGCTCGTGGACTCGCCGCCGCCGCCGACATCGCCTGCGCAATGAGCGTCGAGGCGCTCATGGGCAGCGCCCGACCGTTCGAGCCTCGCATCCACGCCCTGCGGCCTCATCCGGGACAGGCGGCGGTTGCCGCCAATATCACCGCTCTCATCTCCGGGAGCGGCATCGAAGCCAGCCACCACGACGACTTCGTGCATGCCGTCCAGGACGCCTACAGCTTGCGGTGTGCTCCCCAGGTGCACGGTGCGGTCCGCGACGTCATCGGCTACGCCGACGACGTCTTCTCCCGGGAAGCCGGCGCCGTCGTCGACAACCCGATCGTCTTCCCGGATGACGGTGACGTGGTTTCGGGTGGCAACTTCCACGGCCAGCCACTGGCTTTCGCCCTGGACTTCCTCACCATCGGCGTCACCGAGCTCGCTTCGATCTCGGAACGTCGCATCGATCGCATCCTGGATCCGGATCGGTCGTCGGGTCTTCCCGCATTCCTTGCGCGCAGACCGGGCCTCGAGTCCGGGTACATGCTCACCCAATACACCGCGGCGGCCCTCGTCGGTGAGGCACGGGTCCTGGCTCACCCCGCATCGGTAGAGAGCATCCCGACATCAGGGTCGCAAGAGGACCACGTGTCGATGGGATGGGGAGCGGGCAGGAAGCTCCATGACGTGCTGGATCTCGGCGTTGGCGTGGTTGCCATCGAGCTCATGTGCGCCGCCGAGGGGATCGACCATCGGGCGCCGCTCGAGCCCGGTCCCGGCGTCGCCGCAGCGCGGAGCTCGATTCGTAGCCTCGTTCCCCGTCTGGACGGAGACCGGGCGTTGTCGAACGACATCGAGGCCGTCCGCACCCTCGTCGAGTC
>JABDIW010000290.1 GCA_013003515.1 Acidimicrobiia bacterium | reverse complement strand
CGGGTGCACAGAGGCGGGCAGTGCAGCGGATGCAGCGCCAGCTCGACCTGCGGGAGCCGATCGCCAAGCCCCGGCTCGAGGAGTTCTTCACCGACGGGTTCGCCGTCAGTGAGATGACCGGTTCACGCCAGACCAAGACTGCGGAACGATCTGACCGTCCCCGTCACGACAAGGCCCGCCAGGATCGGCCGAAGCACGATCGGTCGCACGATCGGTCGGAACCTCGGGCCGATGCCAGACGTTCCAATGGCAACGGCCGCGCCAAGCCGACCAATGGCAAGGCAAACGGCAAGACGAAGTCCGTGTACATCGCCAACCTGCCGTGGAAGTTCACCGAAAACGATCTCTATGACCTCTTCGGCAAGTACGGAAAGGTTCACAAAACCACCGTCATTACCGATAAGAGAAGTGGGCGCTCGAAAGGCTTCGGCTTTGTCGATATGCCCCAGCCGGCTGCAAAGGCCGCCATTGCGGACCTGAACGGTTCGCTACTGGAAGGCCGTGACCTCACGGTTCGCTTCGCCCAGCCGAGCAAATACAACTGACAACCGCACACCGCGATTGCTGAAAGAACGGGCCAGGGAGGCCCGCACGAAAGGAGTGCCAATGAAGGCACACACCGCATCGTCCACACGTATGTGGACTCTCAATGACCTCCATAGAGGAGGCATCTACCGGGCGATCACCGCTTCGGGAACCGCCATTGGCGAATACCTCGGCATCGAAACCCCTCACGGCATCAGGGCGATCCTGCTGCGCAACAACGCCGGCACGACGTCACTCGCCATCGACGACGTCACGTCCGTCACCCGCCTGGCTGCCTAGTTCGTAGGCCCTGAGGGCTGCCGACGAGGAGCCGGCAGCCAGGTTCAGAGCGCCGGCAGCAAGCGGCCCGTGAGTCCGGTTCGCAGGTGATCGCGGCATCACCGATTGAACGGGACTTCGTCGAGCAGTCGTAACATCCGGGTCTGCCGCCACAGGCCCTCCAACGCGAACACGAGCCCTCCATGACGACCATCTACGAGTTGATCCGGAGGATCACGCGAAGCCGGGGCCCGGCCGCGTTTCTGGTGATGTCGCTGGTGGTCGGCGTGGTCGTCGGCCTGGTCGCTGCGGCGCTGGTCACCGCAATCGACCTCTTTCGTGACTTCTCGACCAACGTCACCGGTGACGGCGACTCGTCCTGGGTCCTTCTCCTCCTCGTACCTCTGGGACTGATCCTGGCCTGGGGAATCAACCGGATCTGGGGCCCGGAGATTCGAGGCGGGGGCGTGTCCCAGACGATGGTGGGGCTGTCGCTGAGGGCGGGGTACCTGCCGACCCGCAGCATCCTGGCGAAGATCGGGGCGACGGCGTCCACTCTCGGCCTCGGCGGATCGGGAGGCCGGGAAGGCCCCGCCGTCCAACTTGGCGCCACCGTCGGGTCATCGATCGCCCGCTACACGAGATTTGGCGAGGATCAGATCCGCAGTCTCGTAGCGGCCGGGGCGGGTGCCGGGATCGGTGCCACCTTCAACGCGCCGATTGCAGGGATGCTCTTCGCTCTCGAGGTGATCCTCGGCAACTTCTCCGTGCGGCACCTCAACGCAGTGGTCGTTGCGTCCGTCGCCGCTGCTGTGACGACACGAAGCCTCGTGGGAGAAGAGAGCATCCTGTCGGCGCCTCCCCACGTGGTGCAGCACCCCGCCGAGCTGCTCCTGTATGCCGCTCTCGGCGTCGTCGCCTTCCTCCTGTCCATTGCGTTCCTCAGGATGATCCGCGTCGCCGAGACCCCGAGACGCTTCAAACGCATCCCCGATTGGACACGGCCATTGTCCGCCGGTCTCTTGATCGCAGCCATCGGTCTCATGGAACCTGACGTCCTGGGGACGGGCCAGGAATTCGTCCGGTCGATCTTGCGATTGGGGGCCGGCACCTCCGAAGTGTGGTGGGTTCTCGGGCTGCTGGCCATCGGCAAGATGGTGACGTATGCCCTGACGATCAGCGGGGACGGCTCCGCCGGCGAGTTCATGCCCAGCCTCTTCATCGGTGCCATGGCCGGCGGCGCCCTCGCCCTCCTCGTCGGACCGGTTTGGGGTATCTCGGATCTGAACCCCGGAGCGTTCGCCGTTGTGGGCATGGCAGCGACGTTCGCCGCAGTGGCCCGCGCTCCACTCACCTCGATCCTCATCGTGTTCGAGATCACCGGGGACTACGGCCTCGTGTTGCCGCTGATGCTTGCTTCGTCACTGGCAACGTTCCTCACAGATCGAGTTCACCCCGAGTCGGCGTACACGCTGCCGCTCAAGATCCGGGGGATCCACCTGCCACGTGTCGAAGACGTGGATCTCCTCGACACAGTGACGGTCGGAGATGTGATGCAGCAGGGCATGGCAGCACTCTCGCCGACGATGAGCACGGCGGCAGCAGCGGACCGGCTCGCCGACGAAGGCCACCATGGCCTACCGGTCGCAGTCGAGGGACGCCTCCTTGGACTTCTGACTCTCACCGACATCCGCGCAACGGGGGGTCGGAACCCGGATCTGACGGTTGGCGAGGCGATGACCAAGACGCCCATCACGGTCAATCCGACGATGCCGGTTTCGGCAGCCCTGGCCCGGATGGCCGCCCTCGACGTTGGACGAATGCCCGTCGTCGCAGATGAAGATCCCCGGAAGCTCGTAGGGATGTTTCGCCGCGAGTCTGTGGTTCACGCCTATCACCAGGCCCTCGGGTCCTCGACAGATCGCGCCATGTACCGCCAGCGCCTCCGAGAGAAGGTCCTACCGGGCGCAACGTTCTTCGAGAACGCCGTTCCGGCGAATTCGAGCGTCGTAGGGCTCCGGGTACGCGACCTCGAGTGGCCTGCCAATGCCACGCTGGTGTCCATCCAACGGGGAGGCGGTGTGACGGTTCCCCACGGCGACACGGTGATTCGAGCCGGTGACACCCTGACGCTCTTTGGCACCGGTGAAGCCCGGGAAGACGTCGCCTGGATGATGGAGCCGCCCCCACCGGAAGGACCGTGATGAGCCCGGAGCGGTCCAAGTCCGTCGTCGCCTGCGAACGGAGACACTCAGGGTGAGGGAGCCTTCCGACTGAGCGGCGTGGCCTTTGGTCCCTACCCGCCTAGCTGAACGATCGTTTAGTATCTTGAACATGCGTTCAAACGACGACCGCACCACCGCTGCCCGCATTCGGGACGCCGCCATCACCGAGTTCGCGGCGGCGGGGGTTGCCGGCACGAGCATCCGCACCATTGCGGCTGCCGCCGACGTCTCTCCCGGTTCGGTGATCCACCACTTCGGATCCAAGGATGAGCTTCGGGTGGCGTGTGACGAGTACGTCGCCGCCCTCATCCGCGATGCCAAGGGCCAGGCGATGACCTCGGGAGCGGCATTCGACATCGTCGGAGCGTTCCGATCGATCGGCCATGTCCCGGCAGCCAAGTACCTGGCACACACACTCATCGACGGTTCACCACACGTGGTGGAGCTGGTCGACGAGATCATCACCGACGCCGTCGGGTACCTCGGTGACGGTGTGGCTGCGGGGTTCATCAAGCCCAGCGCCCACGAGAACGAGCGGGCCGCCATCCTTGCCATCTGGGGACTCGGCACCCTGGTCCTCCATGAGCACGTCGAGCGCGCCCTCGGAGTCGACATCACCGCAGATCTCTCCGGCAATCCCGAAGCCATGAGCGCCTACGCCAGGCCGGTTCTCGAGCTCTACGCGCAGGGCCTCCTCACAGAACACGCAG
>JABDIW010000267.1 GCA_013003515.1 Acidimicrobiia bacterium | reverse complement strand
CTTCCCGAGGTCAGCTTTCAGGACGGCAACCTGTTCAAGCTCACCGTTGAAGGCGAGTTCGTCGTGAAGAACCTCGTTCTTCTGTCGGCGGGGCTGGTCGTCGGAGCAACCGTTCGGGCGAGGACCGAGTCGATCGAGCAGCAGACCTTCACCAAGGTCTGATTCGATCAGAGCTCGCCGTCGCCGAAGCGGCCGATGACAAGCGCCGCGCGCTCCCGCAGCTCCTCGAGGTCAGACAGACGATCCAGGGTGGCGTACTGGCGGGCCACCCGGTGGTTGGTGCCGAGGACCTCGCGATGGCGGTCGAGGAAGTCCCAGTACAGGGTGGTGAAGGGACAGGCGTCGTCACCTACACGCTTCTTGGGATCGAAGCGGCACCCCCGGCAGTAGTCGCTCATCCGGTTGATGTAGGCGCCGCCGGACACATACGGCTTGGTCGACATCAGCCCGCCATCGGCCCACATCCCCATTCCCATCACGTTGGGGCCCATCACCCAGTTCGCGGCATCCACAAAGCGTTGCCTCATCCAGTCATGAACCGCTCCGGGTTCGACGCCAAACAGGTTGGCGACGTTGGCCAGCACCATCAGCCGGGGGATGTGGTGCACCCAGCTGCGCTCATCGAGATCCGCCAACGTCGATGAAACGCACTCCATGTCGGTGGGGGCGGTGCCGGCGAACGCCGGAGGAAGCGGCTGATCGTTACCGAGAGCATTGGCGTCACGCTGATCGGGATACCGCCAGTAGATGCCCCAGATGAACTCACGCCAGCCGATCACCTGGCGGATGAAACCCTCGGCTGAGGCGATCGGGACCCGTCCTTCCCGGTAGGCGTCCTCGACGCGGTCGCACACCTCACCCGGAAGCAGCAACCCGACGTTCAGATACGGACTCAGCATCGAGTGGGCCAGGTGCCAGTTGTCCGACAACATGGCGTCCTCGTGGGGCCCGAACATCGGGAGCACGCGGTCGACGAAGTGCCGGAGCCGATTGAGAGCGGCGCGACGGCTCGTCGCCCACCACCCAACCGGGTCGGCTCCGACTGCCGTTGGCGGCAGCGCGGCGATGACCTCACGGTCGAGCTCGTCGAGCCGGGACAGCGGCGGTGGCGGCCACGGGCGCTCTGAACGCGGGGGAGGCTGACGATTCTCGGCGTCGTAGTTCCAGCGACCGCCTGCCGGCTCGTCGCCGTCCATCAGATACCCGAGACGGCGGCGCTGCCAGCGGTAGAAGTCCTCCATGCGGAGACGAGGCCGGTCGCCGGCCCAATCGGCGAACTCATCGGGGTGGGTGAGGAACTGGTTCGACCGGACCTGCTCGACCCCGAGCCGGTCGAGGAGTGACCTCATCTCGCGCCCGTTGGGCTCGGTGGCAATGATCGGGTCGCCATATTCCTTCCGATGTGCGGCGACGCCCTCACCAAAGGTCGAAGCGGAGCGGTGATCGACCGCGAAACCGGCCGCGGCGAGCTCGCCGCCAAAGCGCCGCATCGAGGCGATCACGAAGTGGAGCCGTTGTCGGTGGTAGGGCTGACCGGAAAGGAGGGCGTCGCTCTCGATGAGCAGCACACGGTCCCGCGAAGGATCCGCAGTGCCGAGGGCACCGATATCTCGATTCAGCTGGTCACCAAGGACCCAGATGGTGCGACTGGTCACGAGGCGTCGACCGCGCCGGTCTCCAGCGGGACGATGTTCTCGGGGAGGTTGTTGGCGACCTTGTTCACCAGCGTCGATACCGCGTGCTCGGCCAGCCCCACGGCGGAGCGGGTCGCCAGCAGCACCGTCAACTGGTCGGTGTCGACGGAGTCCTCGTCGAGCCAGTCGGACCACACATCGCGAGGGAGCATCACCGGCATCCGGTCATGGATCGGCTGGACGAGGTCGTTGGGCTCACCGGTGAGGATGGTGCAGGTGCGCAGCTTCTCACCCGACTCCGGGTCTTTCCACGAAGCCCACAACCCGGCGAACGCCATCGGCTCGTGATCGGCGGGATAGATGTAGTGGGGCAGCTTGCCCTTGTCCTTCGGTTCCCACTCGTAGAA
>JABDIW010000252.1 GCA_013003515.1 Acidimicrobiia bacterium | reverse complement strand
CGCCGGCCCTGACCACTTGAACCCCGCTCCTGGAGCGGGGTTCTCTGCGTCTTGCCCTCGGTTGGTGTGCCCTGTGGGTCGCTCAGGTCTGGCGTCCGCCGCGTGTTGATCCGAGTGCAGCGCCGATGGCAACGCCGACGGCAATCCATACCGGGCTCGAGGTCGCGGCGAACAGGGCGGCTCCGATTCCCGCCCCGATCGCTATGCCGGCTCCGGTGCTCGTGTTGATGCTGGGGCCCTTCGGGGCGGGGTTGTCGTCTTCAGGGTTTGTCATGGTGGGGATCCTATGGATGTGCGAGCTGATAGGAGCGGGCCGTGTTGACAGCCGGCGCTTCGCCGCATAGTTTACGGAGACGTTAATTAACAGCGGCGTTAATCATGGACTCCAAGGACGAGACGATGCCCACCGACGAGGCCCAACTCAGCGAGACGTTTGCCGCCCTGGCAAACGAGACCCGCCGAGCGATTCTTGCCCAGCTTGCCGACGGGCCGGCGACTGTGAACGAACTGGCCGAGCCGTTCGCCATGTCGCTGCCTGCGATCTCGCGGCACCTGAAGGTGCTGGAACGGGTGGGCCTCATCGAGCGTGGCCAGATGGCGCAGTACCGGCCCTGCAACCTGAAGGCCGGGCCGCTCGAGGCAGTCGCCGCCTGGACCGAGCGCTACCGGCCGATCTGGGAGGAACGGTTCGACCGGATGGACGACTACCTCCAACGACTTCACGACCAGGCCAACGAGAGGGAAGGACCAGACCAATGACAGACACCGACAACGCCGTGGTGATCGAGCGAACATTCGACGCTCCGATCGAGCTGCTGTGGAAGATGTGGACCGATCCGGAGCATTTCGCAGCGTGGTACGGACCGATGGGAGCGAGCATTCCCGTCGCCGACATGGACGTCCGGGTTGGCGGTCGTCGTCACCTGTGCATGGAGATGCAGACACCCAACGGGCCCATGAAGATGTGGTTCGTCGGTGAGTTCACCGCGGTCGAGCCGACCACACGCCTGGTGTACACCGACGCCATGTCCGATGAGGACGGCAACGTCATGTCCCCGGAGGCGATGGGTCTGCCCGCAGGACACCCTGAGACGACCGAGGTGATCGTGGAGCTCGAGGCCATCGACGGGAAGACGAAGATGACCATGACTCATATCGGCGTTCCGGCCGACAGTCCCGGAGCCGCGGGGTGGAACATGGCGTTCGACAAGCTGACCGATTACGTCGGCTCGGTGTAGCGACACCAGGGCGTGGGGATCGCAGTCGCCGATCTCTCGTGCCTGCCATCATCCGTGAATAGGCTCGCGGTCCC
>JABDIW010000251.1 GCA_013003515.1 Acidimicrobiia bacterium | reverse complement strand
TGTTCTCGATGATGGGCGTGATGATGGGCCCGATGTACACCGCAATCGACGAGCAACTGGCCACGTTTGGACAGGACCTCCCCGAGGCCCTCCTCGCGCTCGTGGGGGGTGCTGACATGAGCACGCCCGAAGGCTGGTATCAGGTCGAGACCTTCAGCTTGATGGCGCCCATCCTCGTCATGGCCGTGACCATCACGATCGGCGCCAAGGCACTTGCGGGAGAAGAGGCACAGCGGACCATGGGGCTGTTGCTGGGTAACCCGGTACGCCGCTCGAGCATCGTTCTGCAGAAGACCCTCGCTGCCGGGATCTTGGGAACCATCGTCGGTGTGGCGACGTTCCTCGGTGTCGTTGCCGGATCGGTGATCGCCGGTCTCGGCATCAGCATCGTCAACATCGCCGCAACATCGTTGCTCTCCGTGCTGATCGGCTTCGTGTTCGGCGGACTGGCGCTTCTCCTGAGCGCGGCCACCGGTCGGGTGCGTACCGCCGTCGTCGGAGCCGTCGGCGTGGCCTTCGCGATGTACCTGGTGAACTCGCTGGCGGCGTTCAGTGAAGACCTCGAGGGATTGGCGTCGTGGTCGCCGTATCACTACTACCTGACGACGGACCCGCTCATCAACGGCATGCCGTGGGGTGATGCCGCCGTGCTCGCCGCCATCACGGTGGTGCTGGTGGCCGCCTCGGTGTTCGCATTCGACCGAAGGGACATCCGCACCACCAGCTGACGCTCGCCACACCGGATTGCTCCTTCCGCCCCCGGGGAAACCGGCTTCGGAGGCGGATTGTTTGTTCCCAATCCAGGGGAACAGGCTTCCGCCAGGAAGCCAAGGAGGCATCCACCACCGGCAAGTCCCACCAGCGAAGCCAAAGCAGCACGCACCCCCCGCCCCCGGCGCGAGGATTGTTTGTTCCCCCTTCGGGGGAACAGGCTTCCGCCAGGAAGCCAAGGGGGCATCCACCACCGGCAAGTCCCGCCACGGACGCCAAGCGCACCCCCCACCCTCGGCGCGAGATTGTTTGTTCCCCCTTCGGGGGAACAGGCTTCCGCCAGGAAGCCAAGGGGGCATCCGAACACCGGCACCCGAGCCGTCATGCCGATGGCATCGGGTTCACATGGGAGAACGACTGAGCCCGGACTACGGCGGCGTTGTGACCGCGTTCGCCTCAGGCGTCGTCGATGGACTTCGCAGCGAACTCGAGGGCGTCGCGCCGCCACGTCGCGGCCTGCTCGGAAACCCAGTCACCATGGGTGGCGGCCTGCGCATACAGAACCTGGCCGTCGCCTGAGCCTTCAGCGTCCAGGAGCAAGGTGCGATCGCTGGCGACGAGTAACCGCGAGTGCGGTGGGATCACCAGGGCTGGTACGAGGCCCTCGACCGCCTTGGCGCCGGCGAGGGCACTCTGCACGCGCCGCCAGATCTCCTCTCGAGCCATCGGCGCAGGGATGTAGACACACTCGGCAGTCCGATTGGCTGCCGCTGCTCCCTCCAACCCGTGACGCATCGAGGCCATGAACAGGCCCCATCCCCGCCGAACGTCACCAAAGAAGCCGTCCCAATCGTCGATGCCGTCGTCTGATATGGACTGTATGAGCGTGAGGCGGGTCACACCCCGGTCATGAGTGAGCAACCACTCTTCGGCGCCGGTGCTCTCCCCGTCGGCGACGTAGACCACCCTGATCCGCCGTCCGGGCTCGAGGTCGGAGATGGTCCCGCCAAACTGCATGACGTCCCCCCAGCCGACCACCCGCTCGCCTCCGATCCGCAGGTCGATCTCCGCCCAGGTCCCGAACCACGACGCCAGCCCCTCCGCCGTCGTCAGGCGCTCCCACACTGCCTCCCTGCCGGCTTGGATGTCGATCTCAAACCGTTCTCGACGCTCCATCACTCCACTCCCAACACCGACGTCGCCACACGGATCCGCAGACCCTCGTCGCCGGAGTCGTGGCGGGCGATGACGTCGCCCAACTCATCGAGCAGCGCCTGCAGTCGGGACGGGCTGGCGACTCGAATGTCGCTCTCCAGGGACGCCGCCACGACCCGCTCACCCTGAGCCGAAGCGGCGGATGCGACCCTCGCTGCGGACCTGATCGTGTCTGCAGCGGAGGCGATCACGCCGTTGAGACCGGCTACATCCGAGCGGCCCAGGTTCGAGGTGTCGAAGGCGGCCGGATCGACCAACACGACATCGGAGGTTCGCCGCATGACGCGCTCTGTCAGCCCACGACGCGGACGCAACTCGTCGACTTCCACCAACCCCGCCGCTTCGAGGGCGCGAAGGTGGTAGTTCACCTTCTGGCGGGTGCTGCCGAGGCGACGGGCCAGCCCGGTCGCAGAATTCGGCTCAGACAGCTCGGCCAGGATCTCTCGTCGCACCGGACTCAACACATCCACGACGCGGTCGGGATCCGCGAGAAGGGTGATGGTCGGCGCGGACATCGCTCAGAAGAACTGGTCGATGAGGATCGAGTTGCCGTCGGGATCGACGAGCGTGATGTGGGCGGGGCCACTGTCTCCGGCCTCCTCCGTCACCCCTTCGACGAGTTCGACCCCGGCGTCGGTCAGTTGCCGTTCGATGTCGCGGACACCCGGGAAACGCTCGATCCGCTCCATCCGGTTGGTCAGCCCTGGGTTGAACGTGAGGATGTTCCCTTCGAACATGCCGTGGAACAACCCGACTGTCGTTTCCCCGTTCTTGAGGATCAGATAGTTGTGGCTCGGGTCGCCGCCGGTCACCTCGAACCCGAGTTTCTCGTAGAAGACCCGTGACGCGTCGAGATCGGCGACGTTCAGCGAGACGGAGAACGCCCCGAGCTCGACAGTCCCTGGCAGCGCAGGGTCGGC
>JABDIW010000237.1 GCA_013003515.1 Acidimicrobiia bacterium | reverse complement strand
CAGGTCGGTCGAGACCGACACCACGGCGATGTCATCCGTTGTCAGCGATTCGTCGGCAGAGTCGATCACATCGACCACGAGGGTGTCGATGATCCCCGAGTATGCCTCGAGCACCGCCCCGGTCCCGGTTCCCAGACCGAGCGATTCCAGGACCGCGTCGGCCGGGCCCTTCTTGGCGCGCCCTGCGAACAGGGGGCTCACGGCGACGACCCTCGGGTGGGCGACCAGTGCCTCCCGGATACCGGAGACGGCGAGGATCGGCCAGATCGAGAGCGGGGGATTGGACGGAGCGATAACGACGACCGGCGCCCGGGCGATGCTGTCGATCACGCCGGGAGCCGGCTTGGCCGAGTCCGCACCGTCGAACTCGAGGCCGGCAACGGTGTCGGAGTGCCCTCTGGTGACGAAGTACTCCTGGAAACCGAGACGATGGCCCTCTGCGGTGCGGACGATCGTCCGCAGCCGGTCATCGGTGGCCGGCATCAGGGTGGGTCGGATCCCGAGCGTTGCGGTGAGCCACGAGACGGCGTCCGACAGCGTTGCCCCGGCGCGCAGCATCTCGGTCCGGGCCAGACAGAACGCGAGGTCTCTGTCGCCGAGACGGAAAGAGGTGTCGATGCCAAGCGCAGAGAGGTGATCCATCATCGTCCAGGTGTCGTCGGCGATCCCCCAGCCTTGGGAGCCCTGGATGCCGGCCAGGGTGTAGGCGACGGTGTCGATGTCTGCGGAGACGTGGACGCCGTGGATCACATCGTCGTCACCGACGTTGACGATGATCGTGGGCGCCACTCCCGCCTCGACCAGGGCACGGGCCATCCTGGCGCCACCGACGCCCCCCGAGAGCAGCGTCGGATTGCGGTCGCTCATTGGTCGCCCCAGAATGTCGGCTCCATGTCCTCTCCCCCCGACGCACCGCCGGTTGCGGTTGCTCTGCTGGCCCGCGGTTCCACCGTCTCACCCGAGACGATCGATGCGGTGCGGGCGCAAGTGTACGAACCGGTCTCGATCCACGTTGTCGGCAAGGACGTTGGCGCGCTTCCCGCCGTCGACCACTTCAACGATCTCCTCGAGGAACTCGATCCCTCAGTGACGTACGTGTGGGTGGTCGCTTCGGGAGCAGTGCCTCGCCCCGATGCCCTGGCAGCCCTCGTCGACGAGACCGACCGGGCCGGCGCAGGAGTCGCCGGGTCCAAGCTCCTCGACGCTCGGAACCCCGATCGCCTGGTTTCGGTCGGGGTCGCCACCGATGTGTTCGACGTCCCCTACCTCGGCCTGGACGCCGACGACGTGGACCAGGGCCAGTACGACGTGGTGCGTGACATCGCCGCTTGCGACGGACGCAGTCTGCTGGTGCGTCGGGATCTGGCCCACGGTCTGGGAGGTGTCGATCGCACCATGGCGCTGCAGCCGGCGGCGATCGACCTCTGCCAGCGCGCCCGGCTCCGGGGGGCCCGGGTGGTGGTGGTCCCCTCATCCGAGGTTCTGGTCGCCGATGAGCCTGGACCGCAGTGGCGTCAGGAGGCTGGTCGGATCCGAGCCATGGCCAAGGTCTACGGCCTCGTGACGCTGGCATGGGCGATTCCGATGCGCCTGCTGTCGGGTCTCCTCGAAGCCGTGGTGGCGCCGTTCCTGGGACGCTGGACGCTGTTCGACTTCCTCAGGGCCTGGGGATGGAACCTGATTCGAGCAGCCGGAACCGCCCGGGCGCGCGGTGCGGCTCGCGCCAATCGGAGCTTCGATGATGCCGAGTTGTTCCGGTACCAGATCCGGGGGTCGGCGACGCTGCTCGAGATGGGGCGCGATGTGGCCGGCCGGCTTCGTTCCCGGCTTCCCGAGGAGTTCAGCGTCGGGCGTCGTGAGGACGTTCGTCGCCCGTGGTTGACGATCGGGGCGGTGGTCGCCCTGATGATCCTGATTGCGGTCAGGGCGGCCTGGACCTCGTCTCTTCCCGATGTCGGCCACTCTCTCCCGCTTCCGGCCGTTTCCGGTGATGCGTTGGCCGCCTATGCCGGGGGCTGGAACCCGGCCGGGCTGGGATCCCCCGATCAGCTCCACCCTTCGATTGCGCTGTTCGCGCTGGTGCAGCGGGTGTTGTTCGATGACCCGGTGTTGGCGCGAGGAGTGCTGGTGATCGGCGCCGCCCTGCTTGGCGCCTGGGGGATGGCCCGTCTGAGCCGGGTTCTTGGCGTCGAGTCGGCGGCGGCCGCTCTCGGCGGGCTGGTCTATGTCGCCGGGCCGGTGGCTCGGGCGCTGGGGGAGACGACCCAGGTGTCCGTGATGGTCGGGGCCGCCGTCGTGCCATGGGCGATCCTGGCCGTCATCACGTTGCCGTCAACCTGGTGGGGAAGGGTTGGTCGAGTTGCCTGGGCCGGGTGGCTCACCGGTATCGCCGGCGCCGCGCACCCTGTCCTCATCGCGGTCCCTCTTCTGGCTGCGGTGGCGTGGTCGGTGGTAGGCGGCTGGCGTTGGCACCGGCTGGTGATGGGCACCGTGGCATCGGTCGTCGCGCTCGGCGGCCTGATGCCCTGGGTCCTGCGAGTCGGCTTGGACGGGTGGGTCGACGCCGGCGCCGTGCCGTTCTGGGAACCATCGCTCGTCATCGTCGTGGCCGTTGCCCTCGCGGTGGTCGGTGTGCTCGTCGCCGGCGACTCGCAGACCGTTCCCATTGCCGGCTGGTCGGCAGTCTTCATCGCGGTCGGCGCGGTCCTGGCGCGTGGTGCCGAGCTGGGTGTCGGCAGCGCCGTCGTGCTCGCCGGTCTCGTCATCGCCAATCTCGGTGTGGCCGCCGGGATCTCCGCCGGCCTGCAGGCTGCCGCCGATCTCGAGCGGGAGGTCCCGCTACGGCGGGGGGCTGCGCTCGCCGCCATGGTCGGTGCTTCCGTGGTGTTGGTCTCCACGGTGTTCGTCATCGCCCCCGGCCGAGGCGGTCTCCCCGATGACCGGGGTGCTGCGATCGATCTTGCCGCGGTGTCTGAGGTCGACCCGACGGCCACCCGGGTGCTCGTTCTCGGCGAGGCAGGCGGCATTCCGGGTGACGAGCGTTCGTTCGATGGCGCTCACTACCGGGTTGTCCCCACGTCGGGGGCAACGGTCCTCGATGCTCGTCTCGCAGCGCCCCGTGCCGGCGATGACGCCCTCGATGCGGTGCTCGCCACGCTGGTCGAGGGGAAGAGCCGTCGGATCGGAGCCGATCTTGCCGAGTTCGGCATCGCCTGGATCGTCGCCGTCGACGACACGCCGTTCCTCCCTCTCCTCGACGGTCAGCTCGACTTGATCCCGCTCCGGGGTCTGCCGCGACCCACGTTCCAGGTGGAGGCTCAGGCTCTCGTCGCTCGGTCCACGGACGGGAGGGCGTGGTTCGCCGACGGATCAGGTTTCGGCGGGCTTGCCGACCCCGACTCGCGAGTGCGCCTGGCCGTCAACGCCGACCCTCGATGGGAGCCGGGACCGTGGCGGCAGGTGGGTTGGGCCAATGAGGTGTCGGCAGTGGACGGCACGGCCACGTTCCCGCCCATTCAGGCGCGTCGCACGATGGCGTGGTTCTCGTTCGGGTGGCTGCTGGTGCTTCCCGTCGTGGCCTATGTCGGGAGGCGGTGGTCGTCATGAAACGAGCGCTGCTTTCAGCCATCGTCGTGGGCGGGATCGTGCTTGCGGCCGTCCTCCCGGTTCCTGAGTCTGATCCCGTCCCTGTGTTCCCCGAGCCGGTGGCCGGGGAGGCCGTCGCCGCCATTGGCGAGAGCGTTTGGTATTGCGCTGCGGGTGACAGTGACGACCGACGCGACGCCGAGTTGTACCTCGCCACACTTGATTCGGGCCCGGTGGCCATCACCTGGCCCAGCCCCTTTGGAGCCGATGATGCCGACGTGGCCCGCCGTGTCTTCGACGACCGCGGCGCCGAGGTCATCTCGGTGAGCGACTTCCTGCGTCGGGGACCGGTTCCCGCTCTTGTCGAGTTCGAGTCGGGTCCGGCTGCTGCCGCGGTTGCGTCGATGGTCACCGACGAAGGTCTCGTCCCGCAGCTCAGCGGCACGACCTGCCGGGCTGCGGTGTCGAAGGAGTGGCACATCGCCGGCGGAACCACTCGAGACGGAGCCGCTCTGGTGCTCCGCCTCTTCAACCCGTTTCCGGATGTCGCCAAGGTCGGGCTTGCCGGAGCGAGCGAGTTCGGCTCGCAGCCGCTCGGTGACGTCATCGATGTCGCCGGCCGTTCATTCCGCGACATCGACCTCAGCGCTGCCGCCCGATTCCTCGACGACCTGTCTCTGACGATGACGGTGGCGGAGGGACAGGTGGTCCCGGTGATGCTGTGGGACGAAGGGGCAGACCGGGCCGTGTGGTCGGCAACGGGCCTGTCGACTTCGTGGGACTTCCCGTTCGCCGATCGCGAAGGCCTGGTGGCGTCGATCGTCATCTACAACCCCGGTCCATCCACTGTCATCGTCGAAGTGGACTCCTACGGGTCGGCGGGCCTTCGTCCTGCAGTGGCGACGCTGGGCGTCGACGTAGCCCGTCCCCTTCGGGTACTGGTTGGCGACCTCGACGGGGAGGCAGATGGATTTCGAATTCGAGCTTCCGGGCCCATCACCGCATCTCTGATCGTCGAGGGACTCATACCCGAGGATCCCGATGCTGTAGGCGTCGAAGGCGAGGAAGTCGTGTTGGTGCCCGATGGTCGTCTCGGAGCGATGTCTGGCATCCCCGTTCCCGCAGAGCGCTGGCTCCTCCCAGGGGCCGGCGCCGCCCGGTCGGTGATCCATCTGATGAACCCGGAGCCTGCCGATGCGACGGTGACCCTCGTGGCTCTCGGTTCTCAGCGCTCCCCCGAAAAGGTGCTCGTGGCGGCAGGTGGCGTGTTGCCGGTGACCGTGCCGGTCGGCTCGGGCGGGTACCTCGTCGAGAGCGACCGACCGGTGAGCGTCGTCTGGTCGGTGGAGGTCGAAGGAGGGTTCGCCTTGTTCACCGGAGTCGAGATCGGTGACTGACGTGGTCGTTCGGCTGGTGCTCGCCGCCGTTCTGGCCGGTGCGGTGTTCGGTGTCGCCCGGGCCCTGGCTTCGCGGCGTCCCTCGCAACGGCGGATCACGCTGACCGGAGTGACCGACTCGGTGGTCCTCTTCACCTCGACCGACTGCACGAACTGCGCAGCCGCTCGTGAGGCGTTCAAGATCGCCGGGATCCCGATTCGAGAGGTCACCTGGGAGCTGGAGGGCTCCGTGCTCGAGGCTGCGGGGGTGACGGAGGTCCCGACGACCGTCGTCATCGGCCCGGACGGCGAGACCATCGACCAGATGAGCGGGGTGCCATCTCCCCGGCGGGCGCGCCGGATGGGGGCGATGCTTGGTCACGGTCCCGGGGCTGGGTACCGTACGTCGCCGTGACCGTCACCTGCACCCGCTGTTCCCAACCCGCCCACTCGGTGATGACGTTCGTCTATGCCGAACGCGAGGTCTGGCTCGATGATGCCTCGGTGAGTCGGCCGGATGGATACCCGCTCTGTGAGATCCATGCCAACCGTCTCTCCCCTCCTGTGGGCTGGACCCTGACCGATCGGCGGAGTCCGGTACGCACCCTGTTCGTCGACGTCGCCTGAGCCTCGATGCCGATCGATCGCGATGTGCTCGAGGCGGTCAGGGAGATGGACGCCCACGAGCTGCGTCGCCTTCTCATCCTCGCCAAGGCTCGTCTCGAGGCACGAGGCGAGATGTTTCCGGGAGCGGCCCCCGAGGTCTCGCTTCGCCAGCAGATGGTGAAGTGCGGGAAGGCGTCGTGCACCAGCTGCCCCCACGGTCCCTACTGGTACGCCTACTGGACCGAGGACGGGCGTCGTCGCTCCAAGTACGTGGGCAAGCTCGAGGACGTCGATGACCCCGCAGAATATGTTGCACAGAAAGTGGTTGAACAAGCGCAATGAGTAACATAGAATTCGCGACCGAGGCAATGGGTAGGAAAACGCTGTGAATCGGAAACTTGGCGAATCGGGCTCCGCGCTGGTCTGCGCCGCCTGTGGAGCCAACAACGTCATCGAGATCGAGCTCGCGCTGCCTGATGGCACCGAGGTCCACTTCTGCTCGTGTCATCAGTGTGAGACCCGGTGGTGGCAGAGGGACGGGAAAGACCTCGGTCTCGACGCAGTTCTCGATCTGGCACGCAAACCTCGCGGCTGACTGACCCGGAGGCCGTCGTGTCTCCCAGGTCCAACTACCCTCACGGATTCGTGAGCACCCCTTCTGCCGTGTGGGCACGCCGTTTTGTCTGGATCGTCCTCGGCGCGATCACTCTCGTCGTGCTCGTCGTGATGTCTGGCTCCATCGTCGGGCTCCGGCCTCAGGACGGCTTTCCGTTCTTCACCGCCGACCTCACCGCCCCACAGTTGTTCGCGGCGAACACCCCCACCGGTGGCGACATGGGCGCCCACGTTCTGCTGCCCCGACTCCTCGCCGACTCGCTTCTGCCCTCGGGACGCATCATGGGCTGGACCAACGACTGGTACGCCGGTTTCCCGGTGCTCTACTTCTACTTCCCGCTCCCCAGCCTCGCCATCGTTGTGCTCGACGTGTTGCTGCCCTACGGAGTGGCGTTCAAGCTCGTGACGGTCGCCGGCCTTCTCGCCTTGCCGGCCGCCGGGTACTACTTCACGAGGTCGATGGGGTTCAGCAAGATGGTGTCGACGCTGGCCGCATTGACCGGTACGGGCTTCCTCTTCATGGAGTCGTTCTCGATCTTCGGTGCCAACATCAAGTCGACGCTGGCCGGCGAGTTCGCCTTCTCGTGGTCGTTCGCCCTGTCTCTCGTGTATCTCGGGCTGGTCGTGAAGGCCACCCGGGAAGGGAAGCGGTTCTCGATGGCCGCCGCCGTCGTGCTGGCCCTGACGGCGCTCGCCCACGTGGTGACCACCATCGTGGTGGTGGTGGTGTCGCTGCCGCTACTGGTCCGCCGCAATGCCCCCCGGCTTCTCGTCACGGCGTGGGGTGTCGGCTTCGCCCTGTCCGCGTTCTGGGCGCTGCCTCTGGCAGTGCGCGTCTTCGGGGGATACACCACAGACATGGGCTGGCAGCCGATCGAGCGCTTCTTCGGTGAACGGGACGCCGTCTTCGCCTCCGAGTTCGTGCCGATCATGGCGCTTGGGGCGGTGGGCCTCGTGTGGTCGTTCTTGCGTCGCTACGACGTGGTGTCGGCGGTGTGGTTGACACTGGCTCCCGTCATCGCGTTTTGGGTCATCGCCCAGGTGGAGTTCACGCCCCTCTACAACGCCCGTCTCCTCCCGTACTGGTACTACGGCCTGTTCCTGTTCGCCGGCATCGGGGTCGGTCTGGCCATCACCGAGCTGGGGCGCTGGCTGCCGGCTCGTCTCATGACGGAGCGGTGGGTGGCCGGCCTCGCCGCGTTCATGATCCTCGCCGTGATCGTCACCGGCATCCACGACCTGCCGGGATGGTCGAAGTGGAACTACGAGGGATACGAGGGGAAAGAGAAGTACCCGGAGCTCGAGGCGCTCATGGGAGCGGTCGACGAGCTCCCCGACGGCCGCGTCATGTGGGAAGCGAACGGCACGATGAACCAGTACGGGACCCCGATGGCCCTGATGCTGTTCCCGTACTGGACCGAGGGCTCCCACCCATCGATGGAAGGGCTGTACTTCGAGTCGTCGCTCACCACGCCGTTCCACTTCCTCAATGCCTCCGAGGTCAGCCGATCTCCATCGAATCCGGTTCGGGGTCTGCAGTATCGACCCATGGACTTCGACAGGGCCGTCCCGCATCTCGATCTCTTCGGTGTCGATTACTACGTGGCCTTCACCGATTCGGCGCGGGGGTCCGCCGACGCAGACGGCCTGGAGCGCATCGTCGAGGCCGCCCCGTGGACCGTGTACCAACTGCCCGAGACGTCGCTCGTCGAGGTGGCCACCAATGTGCCCGCCGTCTACGACGGTGAGGCGAGTTTCAAGGAGGTGGCTCTCGCCTGGTACGACGACGTCGATGGGCTCGACCACTGGATCGTTGAGGACGGCCCCGACGACTGGCCCCGATTCACGGATCTCGAGGGGCCCTACGACCTGGGCACATCGCTACCGGGCGGAACGGTGTCGAACGTGGTGGTCGAGGACCACAAGGTGTCGTTCACGACCGACGCCGTCGGTGTGCCCCACCTGGTCAAGATCAGCCAGTTCCCGAACTGGACGGTATCGGGCGCCGAGGGCCCGTTTGCCGCTGCTCCGTCGCTGATGATCGTGGTGCCCACCCAGGAGGACGTCGAGCTGGTCTTCGCGCGCACCGGTGACGAGATCTTCGGGATCCTGCTCACCCTCGGCGCCCTCGGGTTTGCCGGGTACCTCCTGTGGCGGCGCCGGACCGCGGCGTGAAGGACTACGTCCGCTCGCTGTTCTCGGCCGAGGCGCGCAGCCAGATCGTCAAGGTCGGTGCCATCGGTGTGGTGAACACCATCGTCGACTTCTCGCTCGCCAACATCGCCAAGTTCGCCGGGGACTGGTCGGATTTCTGGTCCGTCACGCTGGGGTTCACGGTTGCCACGGCCGTCTCGTACACGCTCAACCGGCGGTGGACGTTCGCCATCAAGCACGGCAGGGGCCTGGTGCGTGAGACCGTCGTCTTCTACTTCATCAACGTGGTGGCCTGGGCAGTGACCGTCGGCATCGTTGCTGCCGCCGATGCCTGGGTCGGGCCTCTCGACGCGCTCACCTTCAACCTCGCCAAGATCTCCGCAGTTGTCGTCGTGTTGCTTCCGAAGTTCGCCTCGTATCGCGACCTCGTGTTCCGTCGTTCGATCGACCACGAGCGGGATCGGGTGTCTGCTGGCTCCGAGGACTAGGCGGAGCGGAGCGCACGGCGGATGCGCCACACACCGCGAAGGGTCCTCGGCACCCGCTTGAGGAGGCTGGATCTGGCCTCTCTCTGTTCCTCCACCGTCACCGGTACCTCGGCGATGCGGTACCCGGCGCGCTCGGCGCGGATCACGAGCTCTGTGTCGTAGAGGTCCTGGCGAGAGACGACGTCTGCGGCAACGGCGTCGACGACGTGTTTGCGCACGGCCTTCATGCCGTGGGTGTCCGACACGCCTGACTGGAGGATGACGCGGAGGATCAGATTGAAGACACGGGTGGCGAGTCGCCGCACCCAGGAGCGCCGATCATCGGAGCCCGGGGCCCGCTTGGAGGCGATGACGACATCGACGTCGGTACCGGCCTCCATGACCTGTTGCAGGAAGTGCCCTGAGTAGTAGTCGATGTCGAACAGCACGGACCACTCGCCCTCCGCGGCGAGAAAGCCGGTGCGGATGGCTCCTCCGTAGTCGGGATCGGGCAATCGCAGCATCGACAACCAGGGGTGGTCGCCCATCAGCTCCTCGGCGATCTGTGCCGTCGTATCGGTGGAGCCGTTCTCGACGAGGCAGACATCGACTTCTGCCTCCACCTGGGCGATGGCGTCGGCGATGCCGCCGACACCACGTCGCAGGTAGTCGGCTTCGTTGTGAACGGGGACGACGACCGAGATGCGCATGAGTCGGCGATTGTACGACCCGGGAGCGCAGTGTCGGCTCGTAGTATCGCCAGGTGGATCTCGACGCCATCTTCAAGGCCTACGACGTTCGAGGCCTGGTGCCTTCCCAACTCGACGAGGAGGCCGCACGCCGCATCGGCTCCGGCTTCGCCCGGTTTGCCGGTGTCGATCGCATCGCCGTCGGACACGATTGCCGGGTGTCGTCGCCGGCTCTGACCAACGCCCTCATCGAAGGGGTGACCGGGCGGGGGGTCGGCGTGATCGCACTGGGTCAGATCACGACCGACATGCTGTATCAGGTAGCAGGGGCACTCGACGTCCCCGGTGTCGTGGTCACCGCCTCACACAACCCTGCTCAATACAACGGCCTCAAGTTCTGTCTTGGCGGTGCAGTGCCCGTCGGCGTCGATAGCGGGCTCGCCGAGGTCAAGTCGTTTGCCGCCGATCCCGAGCCCGAGTGGACGGGTCCGACCGGCATCGTCACCGGACATGACCCCGTGCCTGGTTACCTCGAGCATGTCTTCGACATCGTCCAGCCCGATGCCATCAGCCCGCTGCGTGTCGCCGTCGACGGCGGGAACGGGATGGCCGGTCTCGTGGTGCCGGCCGTGGCCGAGATCGCCGGCATCGACCTCACCGGTCTGTACCTCGAGCCCGACGGCACGTTCCCCAATCACCCCGCAGATCCTCTCGACCCCGCCAATCTCGTCGACCTGGTCGCTGTGATGGAGCGTGGCAACCACGACCTCGGCATCGCATTCGACGGCGACGCCGACAGGGCGTTCTTCGTGGATGACACCGGCTCGCCGCTGTCGGGCTCGACGGTGACCGCACTCGTTGCCGAGTGGTACCTGCGGCGGGAACCGGGAGCGGCGATCGTCCACAACCTGATCTGCAGCCGCGCCGTCGCCGAAACCGTTCTCGCCGCCGGGGGACGCCCGGTGCGCACCCGCGTCGGCCACTCCTACATCAAGCAGACGATGGCCGAGACCGGGGCGGTCTTCGGGGGCGAGCACTCGGGCCACTACTACTTCCGCGACCACTACCGCGCAGACTCGGGGATCCTCGCCGGCCTCGTCCTGATGCAGATCCTGTCCGAGGGCGGGGTCCGCCTCTCGGAGCTGCGCTCCAGGTACGAGCCGTACGCAGCGTCGGGCGAGATCAACCTCTCGGTCGGAGACAAGAAGGCCGTTCTCGACACTGCAGCCGGGGCGTTTCCCGAAGCTGCGGTCGATCGGCTCGACGGGGTGACCGTGGAGTGGCCGGACAGGTGGTTCAATATGCGCCCGTCGAACACCGAGCCCTTCGTGCGTCTCAATGTCGAGGCGTCAAATGGGCAAGCGGTGGAAGAGCTGGTCCGGGAGGTCCGGGCCATCGTGGAGAGCGAGGAGATGACCCGGCAATGAGCCTCATCGACCCTGAGCTGCTGAGCATCATGCAGTGCCCCGAGTGTCACTCCGAGCTGCGAGAGCGCCCCGAGCCGGCGGCGCTGGTGTGCACCGGGTGCGGGCTGGCCTATCCCGTCCGCGACGGTGTGCCGGTGATGTTGCCTGAGGAGGCCGAACGCCCCAATGCGGGATGAGGTCGCCGGGCTCGCCGCCCAATTGCGTTGGGAGCCGACCGGTGCCCCGGTCCAGTCCCGCCACGACGCCGTCATCCTGTGCGGGATGGGTGGCTCGGCCATGGCGGGCGCCGCTGCGGCGCTGATCTCGCCCATCCCGGCATTGATCCACCGTGGGTACGGACTCCCACCCGCGGCGGCAACGGCGCCCCTCGTCGTCGGGGTCACGTACTCGGGCAACACCGACGAGACCCTCGATGCGCTTCGGGCAGCAGATGGTGAAGGCCTTCCCGTTGCCGTCGTGACCGGTGGAGGCGCCGCCGCCGAGATGGCGGGGGAGAGGGGGTGGCCCCTGATTGCGGTCCCTGGAGGTCTCCAGCCTCGCGCCGCCATCGGTTACCAGGTTGCGGCCACCGCACGCCTGATCGAGACCGCCTCGGGAGTCGCCTCGGCCCCGCATCTGGAGGAGGCCGCCGATCTCGTCGAGATCGCCCTGGGCTCAGGGGCCGTCACCTCGTTGGCCGACGACCTCGCCACGGCGATCGGAAGTCGTGCGCCCGTCGTCTTCGGGGCGATGGGACCGGCAGCGCTGGCCGCACAGCGATGGAAGACACAGGTCAACGAGAACGCCAAGCGGCCCGCGTTCTCGATGGAGATCCCGGAAGCCAACCACAACGACCTCGAGGGTTGGCATGGCCCCGATGGCGGGAGCGGCTTTGCCGCCGTGTACCTCCATGACGAGAAGGCAGACCCTCGGCTTGACCGCCGGGTGCGGCTGACCGCAGCGACACTCGCGTTGCGGCTCGGTGCCGCCGGCGAGGTGCGCTCACAAGGCACTTCCCCGTTGGCGCGGTTCTTCACGCTGGCGGTCGTCGGTGACCTGGTGTCGATAGCCCTCGCCGATGGGGCAGGATTGGATCCGACACCCGTCCCGGCGCTCGAAGCTTTCAAACGATCACTCGACCGGAAGGAATCACCGTGAATCACGACATCGTCGACCCCGGCCTCGCCGATGGGGGTCGTCTGCGCATCGAGTGGTCTGGTCGGCGAATGCCGGTTCTGGACACCATTCGGGAGCGGTTCCGGCTTCGGAAGCCGCTCGAGGGCCGCACCGTTGGTGCCTGCATGCACGTGACCGCCGAGACGGCGAACCTGATGCTGGCTCTCCGCGACGGTGGTGCCTCCGTGGTTCTCTGCGCCTCGAACCCGTTGTCCACCCAGGATGACGTCGCCGC
>JABDIW010000212.1 GCA_013003515.1 Acidimicrobiia bacterium | reverse complement strand
GGTGGCGGCATCTACACCAAGGCCGCCGACGTCGGCGCCGACCTGGTGGGGAAGGTCGAGGCGGGGATTCCAGAGGACGACCCCCGCAACCCGGCGGTCATCGCCGACAACGTCGGTGACAACGTCGGTGACGTCGCCGGGATGGGCGCCGACCTCTTCGAGTCCTATGTCGGCTCGCTGATCGCCCCGATCGCCTTTGCGGCATTTGCCTTCGCCGGTGAGGCATTCCAGGACGAGGCGTTCTTCTATCCATTGATGATCGCCACACTCGGCATGGGGGGCTCGATCATCGGATCGTTCTTCGTCAAGCCAGGCAAGGGGAGCCTGGCCATGGCTCTCCACAAGGGAACCTGGGTCGCCATGGGCCTGACGATCCTCGGCACCGTGATCCTGACACCGTTGATGTTCAGCGGCGAGGCCGGGGTCGAGAACTCATGGGGTCTGATCATCTCCGTGGTCGCCGGTCTCGTGGTCGGGTTCCTGATCGGCCAGATCTCAGAGTGGTTCACGTCGGACCATCACCGCATCGTCAAGGAAGTCGCACGTCAGGCTCAGACCGGGCCCGCCACCGTCACGCTCGCCGGGATCGCCGAAGGCATGCGGTCCGCAGCCTTCTCCGTCATCCTGGTTGCCTTCGGGATGCTGGCGGCCTTCGGCGGCGGGATCCTGGCCTTTGACGGAGCAGACGCGGTCGACGGCATCTACGGCATCGCCATCGCCGCAATCGGAGTTCTCTCCACGTTGGGGATCACGGTATCGGTGGACGCCTACGGACCGATCGCCGACAACGCCGGGGGCATCGCCGAGATGGCTCACCTTCCCCCCGAGGTTCGCGAGGCGACCGATGCTCTCGATTCGCTGGGCAACACCACCGCTGCCGTTGCCAAGGGTTTCGCCATCGGCTCGGCCGCAGTCACGGCGCTTGCCTTGTTCTTCACGTTCCAGCAGGCGGTCAACGAGGCGGCGGGCGAAACGGTGCTGGGAACGATCGACATCCTCGAGATCCCGGTGATGGTCGGGTTGTTCCTCGGGGCGATGTTCCCGTTCCTGTTCGCGGCACTCACCATTCAGGCCGTCGGCCGTGCTGCCAACCAGATGATCGAAGAGGTGCGGCGCCAGTTCCGGGAGATCCCGGGTCTCCTCGAGGGCAAGGAGGGCGTGAAGCCGGATTCGGCGAGGACCGTCGACATCTCGACGCGGGCCGCGCTCCGAGAGATGGTGATCCCGGGTGCCCTGGCCGTGGCTCTTCCGCTCGTCACCGGGTTCATCTCGGTGCGGGCCCTCGGTGGCCTGCTCGCCGGTGCGCTGGTCACGGGCTTTTTGCTCGCCATCTTCATGGCGAACGCCGGCGGTGCGTGGGACAACGCCAAGAAGTTCATCGAAGCCGGTGCCTACGGCGGCAAGGGGTCGGAGGCCCACAAGGCCGCCGTCGTCGGCGACACGGTCGGGGACCCCTTCAAGGACACCTCGGGCCCAGCCATGAACATCGTCATCAAGGTGATGACGATCGTCAGTCTGATCTTCGCCAGCGCGTTTGTTTGAGAGTCGCGGGTCGATAGTCGCGAGTCGCGAGTCGCGGGTCGCGAGTCGCGAGTCGCGAGTCGCTAGTCCCTAGTCCCTAGCCAGGGCCGTCAGTGGGGAGGCGTTCCTCCTGAGGATGTGACGGGTGAGGAGAGCTCAGTTCTTGGGGGCTGCCGCAGGTAGACCCCAGGAACTGACACGTGAATGCGCCTCCGGCGCATTCACGCCATATCAGGGTCGTTCTTGCGGGCTTCTTCTTCGGCTTGGCGGCGTCGCCAGTACTCCTCTGAGGCCTTGCGACGGGTGCGGCTGATCAGCAGGTATTGTTTTATTTTTACGGCGAGCATGTAGATCTACACGATCCATGCCGCCACTCCCTCTTCGGGGTCGGGGAGATCCTGATACGCCGTTAGGACGGTGAGAGATCGCACCGCATCTAGCCTACGCGGCTGTGACCCACATCACCCTCATCCGTCATGGCGAGACGAATGCCAACGTTGCCGAGCTGCTCCAGGGCCGCAACGACGCACCGCTGACCCCGCGCGGCGAAGCCCAGCTCGCCAAGGCGGCGGTGCGGG
>JABDIW010000211.1 GCA_013003515.1 Acidimicrobiia bacterium | reverse complement strand
GCCCGAGCCCAGCTCGGAACCGTTGAGAACCATGTCGTACGCCTTCGAGATGGCGGTCTCTGGGTTGGCAGCCATGTCGTCGACATCGACGGGAGAGGTGAAAGGATGGTGGGCGGGGGCCATCTTCCCGTCGTCCTCCACGTCGAAGACGGGGAAGTCGACAACAAACAGAAACGCCAGGTCGTCGTGACCCTCGGGTTGGCCCAGCTCGAGCCGGAGCTGGCCGAGGACCTCAGACGCCGTGCGCCACTTGTCGGCCGCGAGCAGGAGGAGATCCCCGGTTGCCGCACCGAGCTGCTCGCGGAGCGCTGCCTGCTCGGAGTCCGAGAGGAACTTGGCGACCGGTGAACGGAGACCTTCGTCCTCAACGACCATCCAGACCAGGCCTTTGGCGCCGAGCTCCTTGGCTCGCTCGACGAGACCGTCGAGACCGGCGCGACTGAGTCCCTGGTCGCCGGCATTGATGCCTCGCACCACGCCTCCGTCGGCGACCGTTCCCGCAAATGCCTTGAACTCGCTCGAGGCGAAGACCTCGGACAGGTCACGGATCTCCATGCCGAAACGGACGTCGGGTTTGTCGGTGCCGTAGCGGTCGATGGCTTCGTGCCATGTGAGCCGGGGGAACGGCTGGACGATGTCGATGTCGCGAACCGCCTTGACCGCGGCGACGGCAACGGTCTCCAGCGTCTCGAGCACGTCGTCCTGGCCCCAGAACGACCCTTCCAGGTCGAGCTGGGTGAACTCGACCTGGCGGTCGGAGCGGAAGTCCTCGTCGCGATAGCAGCGGGCCACCTGGTAATAGCGCTCCACTCCCCCGATCATGAGGAGCTGTTTGAACAGCTGAGGTGACTGGGGAAGGGCATAGAACGTCCCGGGCTTGAGCCGGCTCGGCACCAGGAAGTCGCGGGCACCCTCGGGTGTGGAGGCGATGAGAGTCGGGGTCTCGACCTCAAGGAATCCGAGCTCGTCCATAGTGCGGCGCATTGCGGCGATGGCCTTGGAGCGGGCGAGGATGTTGTCTGACATCTCGGGGCGACGGAGGTCGAGGTACCGATACTGAAGCCTGCGGGCTTCGTCGACCGTGTCACCGAACTGGAATGGCAACGGCGCCGCAGGGCTCAGGACTTCGAGCGAGGCCGCGGCCACCTCAACGTCGCCGGTGGGAAGGTCGGGATTGGCCATTTCGCCCGGGCGTGCCCTCACCTCCCCCTCGACACGGATGCAGAACTCGCCGCGGAGCGAGCGGACGGTCTCTTCGTCGAGCGCCGCTGGATCGAGCATCACCTGGACCAATCCGGAAGCGTCGCGGAGGTCGACGAAGGCGATGCCTCCGTGGTCGCGGCGGGCGTCCACCCACCCGGCGAGGGTCACGGTGGATCCGGCGTCGGATGCGCGCAGGGTCCCGGCTTTGGTGTCACGAATCATGGGCGGAAGTCCTCGAGGAAGGGGTTGGTTGCCAGTTCGGCGGCAAGGGTAGTCACCGGTCCGTGACCCGGAAGCACGTCGGTTTCGGCAGGGAGCGGCACGATCTTGTCGCCCATCGATCTCATGAGCGTGTCGTAGTCGCCGCCGGGCAGGTCGCTGCGCCCGATCGAGCCGGCGAACAGCTGGTCTCCGGAAAACAGGAGCCCTTCATCGGGCACGTGGAAGCAACAATGACCGGGGGTGTGGCCAGGGGTGTGCAGTACTTCGACCGCGAACCCGGCGATGTCGAGAACCTGGCCGTCGGCCAGATCCGAGTAGGTATCGGGTGGACGGAAGTCACCGGGTATCGGCATGCCGAACAGCGCCCGGATCTGGGCCTCGGGATCGGCCGCCATCCAGTCGTCGTCCGGATGCAGGTAGGTGGTCAGCGTCCAGCGGTCGGCCACTCCCCCGGCGCCGCCCCAGTGGTCGATGTGAGCGTGCGTGGCCAGCGCCGCCACCGGTATCAGATCGTGAGCGGCAACGAGGGCGGCGATACCGTCCACATCGGGGGGCATGTCGATGAGGACCGCCGGTTCACCCGGTCCGCGGGCAAGCACCCAGGCATTGGTGGCGGCGAGCCACAGGGTGCGGGCATCCAGAACGCGAGTCACGGCCGGGTGAGGCTACCCGGCCGCGGC
>JABDIW010000160.1 GCA_013003515.1 Acidimicrobiia bacterium | reverse complement strand
CGACGCTCACCCAGAACCACTTCCGCTACCTCGGCTCCGGTGAAGGCGAGTGGGTGGTCCCGGTTCTCGCTCGCCCCATCGATGAGTCGGCGATGACGCCGGTCTCCCTGCGGGGCGGGATGAGCCTTCCGATGGAGACGCCCATCGTCAACGCGGGCGGTCACGGGTTCTACCGGGTCCACTACGACGCTGGCCTCGAGGCCGAGATCCACCAACGTCTCGACGAGTTGGTTCCACTCGAGCGGTACGCACTGATGGCGGACTCGTGGGGCCTGACGCTGGGAGCCGAGCGTGACGCTGCGGAGCACATTCGGCTGCTCGAGCTCTTCAAGGGCGAGACCGAACCGCTGATCTGGGAATCCATCGCCGGTTCTCTGGCTGTGCTCAACAGCATCGCTACCGAAGCCGTTCGGCCCGCTTTCGCCGGGGTGGTGAAGGGTCTCGTTGGTGAGGCTGCTCAACGCTCAGGGTGGGACGTCCGTCGTGGTGAGCCCGATCTGGAGCGGCGGCTGCGGGGCACGCTGTTGCGCACGATGGGAGTGGTCGGAGACGACGCCGACATCATCGAACGGGCTCGAGCCACGTTCGAGGCGGTGACGCGAGGCGATTCCATTGATCCCGATGTCGCCTCGGCTTCGTTGACCATCACCGCCGCTCACGGCCTCGAGGCCGAGTACCGCCGGTTCTGGGAGGAGTACGAACGGAGCGAGTCACCACAAGATGCCGTGCGCTACCTGCGTGCGATGGCGACGATTCCGAGTGATGAACTGGCTGCCGAGACCATCGACCGGATCGTCGATGGCGATATCCGCAATCAGGACTCGTTCTGGGTCATCGCCGTTCTCATCGCCAACCGGCTGTCGGGAGACGCGGCGTGGCGCATCGTGACCGAGCGTTGGGAAGAGATCGCCTCGGTGGTTCCTCCCCAGAATCTGCGACGGATCCTCGACACGATCCCGACGAGATCACGGCCCGAGGTGGCGGCCTCGATAGCTGAATTCCTCGGCTCTCATCCCATCGCAGGCGGCGAGCTGTACGTGGCCCAACAGCTGGAGCGGCTCGAAGTCCGGGTGCGGTTGCGTCAGGCCGAGGAGAACCTGCCCGGCATCGTCTAGCTCGGAAGCCTCTGGAGG
>JABDIW010000141.1 GCA_013003515.1 Acidimicrobiia bacterium | reverse complement strand
ACCCGATTCCGCGAGGAGGCGCGGGCGATCATCCGGCGCTGCCTCGGAGCCACAGATGACCATGCCGTGTTGTTCTGTGGTTCCGGTTCGACGGCGGCCATCAACCGGATGATTGCCGTCATGGGCCTGTCCATACCCTGCAACCTCGAGGACCGATACCAGCTGTCCGATGCGATTCCAGCCGGTGAGCGTCCGGTCGTGTTCATTGGCCCATACGAGCATCACTCGAATGAGTTGCCGTGGCGTGAGTCCATTGCAGATGTGGTCACCATCCCCGAGGACGGCGATGGGCACATCGACCTGGACCGGCTCGAAAACGAGCTGCTGGCCTACGCCGATCGGCCGCTCAAGATCGGGTCGTTCTCGGCAGCTTCCAACGTCACCGGCATCCTGAGCAACGTGCGGTCCATCTCGATTGCGCTCCACAAGCACGGAGCCCTGTCGTTCTGGGACTTCGCCGCGGCGGCGCCGTACGTGTCCATCGAGATGAGCCCGGACGATGACGGAGTCGACGGGCACCTCGCCTACAAGGACGCCATCTTCATCTCGCCGCACAAACTGATCGGCGGGCCCGGAACGCCCGGCTTGCTGGTAGCTCGCAAGGAGCTGTTCACGAATCGGGTTCCCGCCATGCCTGGCGGCGGCACCGTTGCGTACGTGAACCCGGAAGACCATCGCTATCTGGACGACATCGAGCATCGTGAGGAGGGTGGGACTCCGGCGATCGTGGAGTCGATCCGCGCCGGGCTCGTCTTCCAGCTCAAGGAGGCGGTTGGCATGGACGCCATACGCGAGCGGGAGGAGAGCTTCATCTCCCGAGCGATCGCGTCATGGGACACCAATCCGAATGTCGAGGTGCTCGGCAACCACGATGCCGATCGCCTGTCGATCGTCTCGTTCGTGATTCGTCACGAGAACCAATACCTCCACCACAACTTCGTGGTTGCGGTCCTCAACGATCTCTTTGGAATTCAGTCCCGTGGCGGCTGCTCGTGCGCCGGCCCATATGGGCACCGTCTCCTCGGCATCGACATCGAGCGGTCACACGAGTTCGAACGTGAGATCACCCGGGGGTGCGAGGGGATCAAGCCGGGTTGGGTTCGCGTCAACTTCAACTACTTCATCTCCGAAGCGGTCTTCGACTTCGTCATCGAGGCCGTGCACATGGTGGCGAACGACGGTTGGCGCCTCTTGCCGTACTACCGGTTCGAGCCCGACACCGGTTTGTGGAAGCACCGCAAGCCCGCTGGTGATCCGCCGCTCAGCCTCCACGACGTCTCATACGAAGGCGGAGGCATGGCTTTCCGGTCCAGGCGTCACTCTCACGGCGAGGGGGAGCTTGCGGGCTACCTCGTCGAGGCGAAAGGGATCCTGGCCGGCCTCGCCGACGCCGTCCCGCCCCCTCCACTCGGGTTCCCGATGGTGACCGAGGACTTCGAGCACCTTCGCTGGTTCCCGCTCCCCGACGACATCTCGGCCGACTGAACAGCGTCGGTGAAGCAGGGGCGAAGGTCCCTGATCGTTCCGTCGCATACGGAGGACGATGGAACCGGAGGTGAGCCACCGTGATTCACCGAACGTTTGCTCTTGCCCTTCTCATGTCAGTCCTTCTGTCTGCCTGCGGAACCGATGAGCCGGTCGCCACAACCGCAGCTGAAACCACCACGACCGTGGTCTACTCCGGGTCGTACGCCGCCTGGCTTCGGCTCGACCCTGGAGGCGTCAGAGATGGTTCGATCGTCCCCGTGTACCGACCGGCTCCCGATGCGCCGACGCTCGAACAGCGAGCCAGGACACTGATCGCCGGCTACACGTTCTCCGAGGCCGGCTTCGGCATCGGCACGGCCATCCCGTTCGACGTGGAACTGCTCGGTGTCACGGGTCCGCTCGACGGCGTGGTGATCGTCGATCTCTCCGCGCCATTCGCCGAGGGAAGTGGTCTCGTCGAGATGGAGATGCGGTTGGCGCAGATGGTGTTCACCCTGACGGAGGATCCGTCGGTGGACCGGGTCTCGTTCTCGATCGACGGGACTCCTGTGTCCGAGTTCTCTGCGGAGCAGATCGACGTCTCGACGCCGCTGCGGCGGTCCGACTTCGCCAATCACCTGGAGCGGGTGAATCTGGATTCGCCACGGTTCCTTCAAGATGATCTGGCGTCGACGATCCAGCTGCGGGGCGTCGCCGACGCCGAGGTGGTGAGCTTCGAGATCGTCGACTCCGGTGGTGAGGTGCTGGCGTCGGGGTCCGTGTCAACCGAGGACGCTGGAGATCCGACGGGCCTGATGTCTTTCGAGGCGGAGGTCGACATCGCCTCTCCAGCGCCGGGGGCACTGTGCTTGATCCACCTGTGGGTCGATGTGCCGCGTCAGGAGCTGTCGGTGCCCGTCTATGCAGCCGGATGAGGTGACTAGTCACTTCGCACGAGCCTGAATCAGCCTTGACCAAAGCGCTGTGGCGCCGACAATCCGGTCAGGCACCACCGCCACCTTTCCAGGGGGAGCGGCGCAGGGTCCGGTCGATGACCGGGCCCGTGTCGCGTCAGAACTCTGCGCACGCGACTTTGGCGTCCATCAGCGTCACTGGATGAATGACCAGCGATCGAGCGCCGGTTCCGGCTGTTGCGGAGTTCTCGACGGTCATCACCGCAGCCCCTGCGGAGTCGCTGGTGAATCGCAGGTGAATCTCGTTGGGCGGCATGTCTCCACCGGACGCGTCGAACTTGAAGTGGTCTCCGCCTGCCTCACCACAGTCTCCGCCATGGACGTGTGCGATGAACTCGGTCGCCGGGAGAAGACCGGCCAATTCGACAGTGACCGTGGTTCCGTTGGCGTGCCGTGCAAGGGCTGCGGTTCCCGAGAGACGGCCGTATCCGGCTGGGGCCGTCTCCAGCACTTCAAAGGCACCCACGGCGAGTTCTGCATTCGGAACGACGTTGGCCGGGGTGGCGCTCGGATCGCCCATGTTCATCGCCCCCACGCCAGCCGGCTGAACCGGGTCCGAGGCGCACGCCGTTGCGACGAGCGCGACGATGGCGAGGGCTGTGATCTGTCTTCTCATCGTGGGTCTCCTTCGTCGTGTGCCGCCGATGCTCGGCACGGCCGATGAGGGTGCGGTTGGTCCCAGATGAGTCTGCGGTGAGAGCCCATGATCTCATCGTCTCCTCATCTGTGGGTGCGAAGATGCGGCGATGGCGAAGGCGAGAATCCTCATCGTCGAAGACGACGAGCGCATTGCAGCATCCGTGCGTCGTGCCCTTGCCTACGAGGGCTACCGAGTAGGCGTCGTCCATGACGGCGAAGCCGCGCTGTCGCACATCCGCACTGAGCTGCCTGACCTCGTCGTGCTCGACCTGATGCTCCCCGGGATCGACGGCCTCGAAGTCGCCAGGCGTGTGCGCAGCGCCGGCGATGACGTAGCGATTCTCATGCTGACGGCAAAGGCTGACGTTGGCGATCGGGTCAGCGGCCTCGATGCCGGCGCCGACGACTACCTGCCCAAGCCGTTCGCCTACGAGGAGCTGCTGGCGAGGGTCCGGTCGCTACTGCGGCGCCATCAACCTGCCGGACGAGAGATCCTCCGTGTTGCTGACCTGTCGGTCGACGTGGCGGCCATGGAGGCGACTCGAGGAGGACGGCGGGTCGACCTGACTGCTCTGGAATTCTCGTTGCTCGAGTACTTCGCCCGTAACCAGCGCGTCGTGTTGTCGAGATTCCAGATACTCGAGGCCGTGTGGGGGCTGGACGTCGAGACCACCAGCAACATCGTTGACGTCTATGTGAGGTACCTCCGTCAGAAACTCGAGTCCGAGGGCGAGCCCCGCATCATTCACACGGTTCGTGGGGCGGGGTACGTGCTCAAGGAAGAGGCCTGATGCGCATCCGGCGCCGACTCGTTCTGTACGCAGCCGGGGTACTCCTGGTTGGAATGGTGATCTTCGGAGTTCTCCTCAACGCACTGGTCGGCTCGGCGGCGCCCGCCGAACAGGACTCAGCTCTTGCTGCCCTCGCTGCGGACACTGCAGCGAGCATCGAAGTGGCCGGGCTGGCGTTCGTCGAGGCCGGCGACCCGCTCTTCCTCGCCGATGCCGACACCTCCGTCGACCCATTCGTCGTTGTGTACGCCGATGATGGAGCGGTCCTGTACCGGACCGGGGTGGTCGGTGGGGTCGACCCTGGTTTGCCGGCAGCCGTGGTTGTCGAAACGCAGCGAATCGGAGTGTCAGA
>JABDIW010000404.1 GCA_013003515.1 Acidimicrobiia bacterium | reverse complement strand
CGAGATGCCCTTGCGGATTGCATCTTCGAAGCTCCCCGGTGAGGTGGAGGTGATCTCGATGACTTTGGCTACGGTCACTGCCGCTCCCTTCGCTTGCGTGCCCCCGTTCTACAACGCCTGGCGCTTTCGCGCCAGGGGACTTCAGCAGGTGCCCCGTACGAAGTCGGCGTCGATGGGCAGGGTGAGCGCCGTGTCCTCGTCGACGATGATGACGATGTTGCCCGAAGTAGCGATCTCGATGCCACCAAAACGGCATATGTTGGGATCCAGGAACCGGTTGAGGTCCCACGGTTCGATTTCTCCGGTGTCGAGGTCGATGGCGACAGAATCGGGATCGTCGAGGTTGCCCGGAGTGGCGAAGAAGTGGAGAAGCCGTCCGTCGGGGAGCCAGTTGAGCCCGATGGGGAAGTCGCGCAGGGAATCATCGTCACCGAACGTCGGGCCGAGGTTGAAAGGGACGGAGATGTCCTCGCCGGTCTCTGCGTCGAGGACTCTCAGCAACGGCCCGAAGACCGGATCGACTGGCCAAGCGGTAACGGCAACGAAGCGACCATCGGGCGATCGCTCTGTCGAGTTGACGAGATCACCGTCGGCAACCCACAGCTGCTCCAGCTCCGACGGGGTCGAGTAGGTGCCCCGGTAACTCACGAGGTCCCCTTCAAAGTCGTCGATGCCAAAGACGATGTCGATGATGAACCCGTCCTCCCGGCATCGGTAGCCGGTGATCGCTGTGACCTCGTCGTTCGGCGGCCGCACGTCGATGAGGGTCGCCGTGCCGTCTGTGACGACGAAGAGTCCTCCTGGTCCCACGGGACCCTGGCGGGTCGTCACGATCGTGCTTCCGTCGGGAAGTGCCACGGCACCCGTGAGCACACCCGAGATTCCGTCGACTGCCATGGAGCCGACGATGGCCTGTTCTCCGGCGTCGACGAACAGGATGTCCTCGGTGAACTCGACACCGACGCCGGTGCGGGCAAGGAGTGCGATGAGTCGGGCCTCACCTTTGCGGCAATAGTCGTCGGCAGGGGGGAGCGGAACGGTCGATGTGGTGGTCGTCGCAGTCGTGGTCGTCGTCGACGTGGTGGTGATGCCGGCGGTTGTTGTTGAGGTTGTTGGCGTAGCCGAGTCCGAACACGCCGTTGCAGCCAGGGCGAGGGCAACGATGATCAGGGTGCGCCGCATGGAGCGACGCTACCGGGGACGATCGGGTTCGCCAGGGGTCTCGGGGTCACCTGACTCGTTCTGGTCGAGGCGCTGTGACTGCTCCTCTTCGACGGTGTACTCGATGGAGGGGTGGTAGATCTGGCCGATGAGGCTCATCCCGCCGCGGGGCCGATCCTTGGTGCGGTAGTAGACCCATCCGCGGCGCTCGGCCCAGGTTGCCGCCCGGTGGAGACCGTAGAGGACTGCCACGACGACGAGACCGATCCAGATCCACGTCCACATGGGCCCGATTGTGGCAGTAGATGTGTTTTTCGCGTTCTCCGACAAACCTCTTGCCAATCGAACATATGTTCGATTACAGTCGAGTCCCCCTTGAAGGAGAGGGAATGTGACCACGGCGGAGCTGGCCGATCGGTTTCGGGGGAAATCGGTCGTTCAACCAGGGGAAGTGGCAACTCCGGGGGCATCGTCTCCACGCGGGGGATCGGTGTCACCGGTGCATCAGGGGACGTGGGGGTTGGCCCCGGGCCGAACGCTGTCGGTCGTAGGGCCACCGGGCTTCGGGCTCACCCGGGTCGGGCTGGCGGCATTGGCCGATCAGTCCCGACTCGGGCCCGTCGCCTACCTCGACGTCCGCGGCTGGCTGTGTCCGGCCGCGGCCTGGGAGGTGGGCATCGAAGCCCATCGACTCATCGTGGTGCGCTGTGACAACCCCGTGCCGTGGGCACGAGTGGCGGCCACCCTGGTGAGCGGTCTTCGTGCCGTCTTCGCCGAGGTTCCCGCAGGAGCCAAAGAGGCCCAGCTACGCAAGCTCGCCATGCTGGCCAAGACCCACCGCACCGCCCTCGTCCTGCGCCCGGTGCACGGCGATATCCCGGCCGGTGTCTCGTATCTCCGACTCGAAGCCGCCGGCGTCGACTGGGCGGGCGCCGGTGACGGACATGGCCGGCTCGAGGGCCGCAGGCTGCGCTTCCAGGCAACGGGCAAAGGGGTGCGGGGAATGACGACGACGGTGGAGTTCGAGGACCATGGCACGGATCCTCTGCGTGTGGTTTCCGGACTGGCGATTGCGCCGGCCGGACACGCCATCGGGTGAGCCCTGTCAGGTCGTCGACGACCGGAACCGGGTGATCGCCTGCAACGAGATCGCAGCGACTGCAGGGGTGGCCATCGGAATGCAGCGCCGATCCGCAGAGGCGGTGTGTCCCACCGTGGTGACCCTCGCATCCGATCCGGCGGCCGAGGCCATCGCTTTCGAGCCGATCCTCGGAGCGATGGAAGCCGTGGTGCCGAGGGTCGAGCCGACCGAACCGGGGCTCGCCTACATACCGCTCGACGGGGCCGTCGCGTATTACGGCGGAGAGACCGCAACGGCGGAACGCATCGCCAAGGAGCTCGACGCCATCGATATCGACGGGTACCGGTTGGGGGTCGCCGTCGGGCCATTCAGCGCCCGGCAAGCCGCACTCCGGGCGACCGCAGCCAATCCGATCTTCATCGTCGATGACGAGGCCTCGTTCCTCGCCTCGCTCGACGTGTCGGTCATCGATCACGACGACCTCGTCGCCACCTTCCGGTGGCTGGGGATCCGCACCCTGGGAGAGGTCGCCGGGTTGCCGCGTGAAGCTGTCGTGTCCCGGTTCGGAACCGTCGGGCTGCATGCCCATCGAGTGGCTACCGGTGAGCAGCGACGGACGACGCCCCGTGATGTTCCCGACGACCCCAGGGTCACCGAGCTGTTCGATCCGCCTCTCGACAACCTCGAGCAGGCTGCCTTCGTCTCCCGGTCGTTGGCGTCGCGCCTCATCGAGATCGCCCATGACACCGGGGCGGTTCCGCATCGGGTCGAGATCGATGTGGAGGCTGCCGATGGCACGGTGCGGTCTCGCACCTGGCGCACAGCCGACCCGTTCGATGAGGGATCGCTGGCCGAACGGGTTCGCTGGCAGCTGCGGGCCTGGCTCGATTCGGTCTCGGGCGGGCTCCGGGGTGGTCTGGTGCGCATCACGATCACTCCTGCCGATCTCTCTGGCACCGGACGTCAGCTGGGTCTCCATGAGGACGCAGCTTCTGCCGCCGAAGTGGATCGGGCGCTGGTGCAGACCCAGGCGCTGGTGGGGATGGACAATGTGCTGCAGGCTCGCCCTCAGGGAGGACGAGACCCTCTCGACCGGGTGTCCTGGCATCGCTGGGGTGAGGAGCCCTCCACCCTGGAACGAGATCTCGATGCACCGTGGCGAGGACGGGTACCGGGTTCGCCTCCGGCGTTGACGCCTCCAGAGCCACCCCGGCTCGAGGTGGAGTGGGACACCGGGATGCCGGTGAGGGTGCGATTGGGGAGCCGGTGGGAGCCGGTGTTGTCGTGGGCGGGGCCGTGGCGGCGGATGGGGAGGTGGTGGCTGGGGGAGGAGGCAGCCGACAGGTATCAGCTGGTGACCTCGGCGGGGGCGTTTCTCTGTGAGGTGCGTGACGGCCTCGCCTACCTCACCGGTGTCTACGACTGAGCCGACTCGGCCCTCAGCGCGTCGTAGGTCGTTGCGATCGTGTCCCTGGCCAGGTCGAGGAGATCGCCGACCTGGGAACGGTCCATCCGGGAGGTGTCGATGGGATCGCCGATGACGACCACGGCGCGGCCGGATCGCACCACCTTCTTGCCCGGCGGCCAGACCTCCCAAGTCCCCTGCACGGTCACCGGGACGAGGGGAAGGCCGTTGTCGATGGCGATGCGGAAGGCACCCCGCTTGAACGGCTGCAACCTGCGATCCCGAGACCGGTGCCCCTCGGCGTAGACCATGATCGAGTGCCCCCGCGCCACCGCCGCGGCGACCCCGACGTTGATGGCGTCCCG
>JABDIW010000088.1 GCA_013003515.1 Acidimicrobiia bacterium | reverse complement strand
CGGGCAACGAAGCCGACCCAGAACGATGGCGTCTCGATGTCGACACTGGAGGCGGCCAGGGCCAGGAACAGGGTGATGACAGGCAGCATCAACCCGTCGTTGAGCCCACTTTCCACGTTGAGCGCCTGGCGAATCCGGCCCGGGACACTCGGGTTGGTGACAACGGCTTGACCCAGGGCGGCATCGGTGGGCGAGAGAATCGCTGCCACCAGCGCGGCTTCCCAGAACGCGTACCCCGTGAAGATCCAGGAGGCGAGGAGGACGCCGAGCCCGACGGTCAGAGGCAACCCGATGCCGAGCAGCCGGGCGGGCAGCTCGATCTGACCGCGCAGCACTCGCAGGTCGATGCGGATCGCGTCGGTGAACAGGAGCAGAACCAGCGTTGCCTCGGCGAGGACTCGCACCGGGCCTTCGTCCATGCCCGTCTCGATGACCCCGGTGGCGCCCATCACCATGCCGGCGGCAACGAACAGGATCGGCCCAGTCAGCGGCGTCGTCTCGAGACGCCGCGAGAAGAGGCCATAGGCGAGCACGACCCCGGCGATCGCCGCCAGCTCTACATACTCCAAGCCCACCTCCTCGACGGCGAGGCTACGCCATCGGTACCGATCGCTGAGTAGGTTCCGCCGTCACCCCAGGAGAGGACGAGCCATGGTCGAGCTGAACGAGTATCAGAGGGAGCTGTGCACCCAGAGCACATGGGACTTCAGTGATCTGAAGGCGTTGTTCATCAACTGCACGCTGAAGAAGTCCCCCGAGCTTTCCCACACTCAGGGGCTGATCGACATCTCGACAGCGATCATGGACCTCAACGGCGTCACAACCGAGACGATTCGCGCCGTCGATTTCGACATCGCCCCCGGTGTCTGGCCCGACATGACAGAGCACGGGTTCGAGATCGATGCGTGGCCGGCGCTCTTCGAGAAGGTCGCCGCGGCCGACATCCTGGTGCTCGGTTCCTCGATCTGGCTCGGAGAGAAGACATCGGTGTGCACCAAGGTCATCGAGCGTCTCTACGGGAACTCCGGCCAGCTCAACGAACACGGCCAGTACGCCTACTACGGAAAGGTCGG
>JABDIW010000053.1 GCA_013003515.1 Acidimicrobiia bacterium | reverse complement strand
CGGACTACTCGGCGTCGCCCCACGGTTAGCCTCGATCGAGACGCCACCGGAAGGACCCCATGAGCATGCTTCGCGACCTCGCCGACGTCGGGCAGTCGGTGTGGCTGGACTACATCCGCCGCCAGATCCTCGACAACGGCGAGCTGGACTCGATGATCTCCGATGGCCTCCGCGGCCTCACCTCGAACCCGACCATCTTTCACCAAGCGATCGCCGGATCCGACGACTACGACAGCGCCATCTCGGCGTACTTGATCGAGCACCCAGAAGCCTCGGTCGAGGAGGTGTACGAGCACCTGGCCGTCGCCGACATCCAGCGGGCCGCCGATGCCTTCGCCGGTGTGTACGAAGAGACGGATGGCCTCGACGGCTACGTCTCACTGGAGGTCTCGCCACACCTGGCTCATGACACCGAGACCACGATCTCTGAAGCGAAGCGGCTGTGGGGCGTCGTCGACCGGCCCAACCTCATGGTCAAGGTACCGGCGACACCCGCCGGGATCCCCGCCATCGCCGAGCTCGTCGGTTCTGGCATCAACATCAACGCCACCCTGATGTTCTCGATGGACCACTACGAAGCAGTCGCCCAGGCGTACCTCGACGGACTCACCAACGTGGCGGAACCACACCGGGTGGCCTCGGTGGCGTCATTCTTCGTTTCTCGCGTCGACTCGAAGATCGACGCGTTGCTGGAGAAGATCGGCACCGACGAGGCGATGGCCTTGCGAGGCACCGTGGCAGTGGCCAACTCGCGATCGGTGTATCACCGCTACCAGCAGATCTTCGAAGGCGACGACTTCGCCCGGCTACGGACGGACGGTGCCCGGCCTCAGCGGGTGCTGTGGGCGTCCACGTCCACCAAGAACCCCGAGTACGACGACCTGCTGTACGTCGAGCCGCTCATCGGTTCCGAAACCGTGAACACGCTGCCGCCAGCCACCCTCGAGGCACTCGTGGATCACGGCACGGTCACGGCGGGCGCCGTCCTCGACGACCCCGACGGCGTGTTCGAGACTCTCGACATGCTGGTCGACGTGGGTGTCGATCTCGACCAGGCCACCGAGGAACTCCAGGTGGAGGGTGTCCAGAAGTTCGCTGCCTCGTTCGACGAGTTGATGTCGGCGCTGGCAGCCGAGATCGAGCGCCTCCGATGACGACGGCCGAGTACTCGCTCGGCCCGTTCACCGAGGCAGTCGACGCCCGGTTGAGGGAATGGGCCCAGACGTCCATCGCGAGCCGGATCTGGACCAGGGATCACACCGTGTGGTCCCCCGAGCCCCTGGCGGAGCTGACGGACAGACTCGGTTGGCTCGAGTTGCCGTATGACCTCGACGAACGCATCCCGGAGCTCATCGAGTTCGCTGCCGAGGTCGCCGGGTTCCGCCACGTTGTCTTGCTCGGCATGGGCGGCTCGTCGCTTGCCCCCGAGGTGTTCGCCGCGACGTTCGGGACGGGCAGTCCCGAGCTGATCGTGCTCGATTCCACACACCCCGAGGCGATCCGTGCCGTCGTCGGCAGGATCGAACCGCTGAAGACCCTCTTCCTGGTTGCCTCCAAGTCCGGGTCGACGGTGGAGACGATGTCGCTGGCGTCCTACTTCTTCGACAAGGTTTCGGGCTCGACCAGTGAACCGGGCACGCACTTCGTCGCTCTCACCGACCCGAACAGCGACCTGGAGCGGCTCGCCTTCGAACACCGATACCGCAAGACGTTCTTCACGCCTCTCGCCGTCGGTGGCCGGTACTCGGCGCTCACCGACTTCGGGATGGTCCCCGCCGCCATTATCGGCACACCAATCGCCGCCCTTGCGGTGGCGGCACAGGCCATGGCCGATTCCTGCAAGGTCGACACG
>JABDIW010000046.1 GCA_013003515.1 Acidimicrobiia bacterium | reverse complement strand
GCCCGGCCCCGGCGAGCGCGAAACCGGCGGACGTCATGCCGGAACGGAACTGCTCGCTGTTGTCGACCAGGCGGGCGCGGAGCTCGTCGGATTCTTCGAGCAGGTCGAGTACCCGCAGCGACGTTGCGGCGATCACGGGGGCGAGGCTGTTGGAGAACAAGTACGGCCGTGACCGCTGCCGTAGCCAGCCAACCACCTCGCTGGACGCAGCCGTGTAGCCGCCGGACGCCCCGCCGAGGGCCTTGCCCAGCGTCCCGGTGATGATGTCGACCCGGTCCAGGGTCCCGGTGAGCTCCGGCGTGCCCCGGCCATGCTCTCCGACGAACCCGACAGCGTGGGAGTCGTCGACCATCACCACCGCGTCGTGCTCGTCGGCCAGGTCGCAGATGCCTTCGAGATCGGCGACGACTCCATCCATCGAGAAGACACCGTCGGTGGCGATCAGCTTGGTGCCGGCGCCTTCGGCAGCGGCCTTCTCGAGTTGGGTGGCGAGGTCGGCCATGTCGTTGTTGGCGTAGCGATATCGCTTCGCCTTGCAGAGCCGGACCCCGTCGATGATGGAAGCGTGGTTGAGGGCGTCGCTGATGATGGCGTCGCCCTCACCGAGGATCGTCTCGAAGAGTCCCGTGTTGGCGTCGAAACACGACGAGTACAAGATTGCGTCGTCGGTGCCCAGGAACTCGGCGAGGCGAGTCTCCAGGGCACGGTGAACCGTCTGGGTGCCGCAGATGAACCTGACCGACGCCATCCCGTACCCGTACGTCCCGAGTGCTTCGCGGGCGGACTCGACGAGGGCGGGGTGATTGGCGAGCCGAGGTAGTTGTTGGCGCAGAAGTTGAGCACCTCGCTGCCGTCCTCCAGGACGATCGTGCCGCCCTGCGGCGAGCCGAGGACCCGCTCGGACTTGAACAAGCCCTCCTCGGTGAGTTCGGCGGTGCGAGCAGCGAGATCGTCGAGGAATGCCTGGTTCATGCCCTCGAAGCTAGCGACGATGCGTCTCGACGATCAGGAGCGGTGGTCCCGTTCCTCGGAGGACCTCTGACGAACGAAGCAGCGGGGTCACGTCCGGGGCGGAGCAGCGAAGGTGAACCGCATCGCTCCTTGATCCCAGCTCTCGATGATCGGCGGCGCCACCACCCGGTCTGCAGGGCATACGCCTCCCCCGATGTGGTGAGCCAGATCGTCCGGGAACCGCTCCAGGATGCCGCGGGCGAGGGCTTGCTGGCCGGCGCCGAGACCACAGCGATTCGAGTCGGTCACGCGCAGGATCCACGCTGCAACCTCACCGATCTGCGCCTCCGTCCCGGTTCCGAGAGTGAGCGACGTGAACCGCTCGGTGAGCGCCTCCGTTCCGAGCTTGCACGGCGGGCACTGTCCGCAGGACCCGGCAAGGAGGAACGCCGAAAGCGTTGCGCCGATCTGAACGGCGCAACGGGTGTCGTCATACACCGCGAAGCCTCCAGAGCCCAGGCCGGAGCCAACGGATCGCAGCCCTTCGAAGCTCAACGGAGCGTCGATGTCCGCAACGGTGAGTGGGGCGTTCGAGACACCGGACACCATGAGCTTGGGCGCCCTTCCCTCGCCCACGCCCCCGCCCGCGACGTACACGAGAATCGACAGTGGAGTGCCCATCTCCAGTTCGACAACGGCTTCAGTGGCAACATCGCCACACACCGTGAAGACCATCGTCCCCGGCGACTCCTCGGTTCCGAACGAACGAAACCACTTCGCTCCCCGTGCGAGGATCAGCGGCACATTGGACAGGGTCTCGACGTTGTTGACGACTGCGGGCTGCGCCGGCCCCCCCGGCGTCTCGAAGAGACCCTGCACATACGGCGGGTGCAGCCGCGGAAGAGGATCGTTGCCTTCGATGACCTCGAGCATCGCCTTCTCCTCACCGAAGAGGTAGTCGTCGGGGCCCGGAACGATCTCGATCGGTATGTCACCGGCCAGGCCCGCTGGAGCCATCTCGGCGAGGGCGCCCGTGAGTGCCTCGATCTCTGCAGTGAACTTGGCCTTTGTCCCGATGAAGGCCCGTTCCGAGCCTGTGGCAAACGCGGCGATCGCAATCCCTTCGATCACCCGGTAGGGATTCATGCGCATGAGATGGCGGTCCTTGTACGTGCCAGGCTCTCCCTCGGCAGCGTTGCACACGACATAGGATCGCCGTGCGCCGGCCTCGGCCAAACCTGACCATTTCACATGGGTGGGAAACCCGGCTCCCCCACGGCCACGCAACCCAGATTCACGGATCTCGGCAACAACGGCGCCGGGACCTAGGGACCGCGCCCGTTCGATGCCCGCGCCACCCCCGATGTCGCGATATGCAGCGAGGTCGGTGATGGGCTCATCGGGGAGAAGGATGCGCTTGGCCATGGCATTCAGTCTGCCAGTACCTGACCGAGGTAGCTTGGTCGTGCGCGAGGACGGGAGCCACGATGCAGTTCGGATTCATGACGGAGCCTCAGGCGGGCGGGACCTACGAGGACCTCCTCGGTTTGGCGAAGTGGGCCGAGCGCATCGGCCTCGACGTGTTCTCCCGGAGCGATCACTGGCTCCAGCCCGGCTTCAACCCTCACGCCACGGACGCCTTTGCGTCGCTCGCCGGTCTGGGCCGGGAGACCGACAGCATCGGGCTGTGCGTGCTGGTGAGCCCGTTGACCTTCCGCCATCCGGCTGTCATCGCCAAGAACGCAGCCACCATCGACGAGATGTCGGGGGGACGGATGATCCTGGGCGTCGGGACGGGGTGGCAGCAGCACGAACACGACGCGTTCGGCCTGGAGCTTCCCGAAATCGGAGAGCGCTTCGACCGGCTCTTCGAGACTCTGGCCTATCTGTGGTCGGCCTTCGGTCGCTCGCCGGGAGGCTTCGAGGGCCGCCACTACTCGCTGGCCGACATCGAGGTTCTTCCCCGCCCGACCGGCAAGCTGCCCATCGTGGTCGGCGGAGCCGGGCCCAAGCGCACACCTCGACTCGCCGGGAGGTTCGCCGACGAATACAACACGTTCGTCTCGGACCCGGACGACCTGGTCGGGCGCATCGCCCACGTTCGCGAGTCGGCCGAAGAGCATGACAGGAACCCCGACGACATCCTGATCTCGATCATGGGGCCGGCGCTGGTCGGCGCCGACGAGCCCGAGTACCAATCGCTGCTCGCAGAAGCGGCCGCCGGCCGCGACATGTCACCGGAGGAGTACGAGCAGCGCCTCGCCGATCGAGGAGCGCCCATCGGAACGCCAGAGCGGGCTCGAGAGGCCCTCGCAGCGCTCAAGGAGGCCGGTGTCGGCCGCTACTACCTGCAGGTCTTCGCCCCCCTCGACGAGATCGAAACCGACCGACTCGAAGCCACGTTCGGGCACCTCGGCGCCCTCGGTTGATACCGGTTTCGCCCGGAAACTATGCCCTCTCCCAGGGCTAAGCTCGCGCCCATGGCTCCCCTCCTCCGCATCGAAGACCTGCACGCCTCAGCCGAAGGAACCGAGATCCTCAAAGGGGTCTCCCTCGTCGTCGAGCCGGGTGAAGTCCACGCACTGATGGGGCCAAATGGCTCCGGGAAGTCCACCCTCGCCAACGTGCTGATGGGGCACCCCGGCTATGAGATCACTGCCGGCACCGTCGAGTACAAGGGCGAGGACGTCACCGAGTGGACGCCCGATGAGCGGGGCCGGGCCGGGATGTTTCTGGCGTTCCAATACCCCGAAGAGATCCCCGGCGTTTCTGTGGTCAATTTCTTGAGAGCGGCCCTCACCAACCGCACCGGCACCGACTACACGGTGCTCGAGCTTCGCCTCAAAGTGACAGAAGCGATGGCGGCCCTCGGCATGGAGACCTCGTTCGCCGACCGCTACCTGAACGAGGGGTTCTCGGGCGGCGAGCGCAAACGCAACGAGGTCCTCCAGATGGCGGTCCTCGAGCCCGAGATCGCCATCATGGATGAGACCGATTCCGGTCTCGACATCGACGCTCTCAAGATCGTCGCCGAGGGCGTCGAGAAGCTGGCTGATCCCGAGCGCGGCTTCCTGATCATCACCCACTACCAGCGGATGCTCGACTACATCACGCCTGACGTCGTGCACGTGTTCGTGGACGGTCGAATCGTCGAGACCGGTGGCAGCGAGCTCGCCGCGAGCATCGAGGAATCGGGGTACGACATGTACCGAACCGGAGTCGATTCGTGACCGACCTGCGGCACCTCCGCAAGGACTTCCCGGTCCTGGAGAGGACCGTCAACGGCAAACCTCTCGCCTTCCTCGACTCGGCGGCGTCGACACAGAAGCCAGTCCAGGTCCTGGAGGCCATGGACGACCTCTACCGCAACCATTACGCCAACGTGCACCGCGGCTCGTATCAGCTGTCCATCGAATCGACCGCGGCCTACGAGTCGGCCCGGGTGAGGGTCGCCGACTTCATCAAGGCCCCCGACCCCAACGAGCTGGTGTTCACCAAGGGAACCACTGCGGCCATCAACCATGTCGCGTATGGCTGGGGCCTCGACAACCTGTCGGCCGGAGACAGGATCCTTCTCACGAAGGTGGAGCATCACGCCAACATCGTGCCGTGGCAGATCATCGCCAGGCACACCGGAGCAGAGCTCGTCTACCTCGACATCGACGAAGACTTCCAGGTGGACATCAGCTCGCTGGACGACATTCTCGATGAACGGGTCAAGGTGGTCGGCGTGACGGCGATGTCCAACGTCACCGGCACCATCGGCCCGGTGCGTGAGCTCGCCGACGCGGCTCACCAGATCGGCGCCATCGTGGTCGTCGACGGGGCGCAGGCCGTCCCCCATTCGCCCGTGAACGTCTCGGAGATGGGAGCGGACTTCCTCGCCTTCGGCGCCCACAAGATGCTCGGACCGACGGGCATCGGAGCCCTGTGGGGTCGTATGGAGCTCCTGGAGCAGATGGAGCCGGCCGAGGGCGGGGGCGAGATGATCACCGACGTCCGGCTCCACGAGTCGACATGGGCACCCGTGCCACAGAAGTTCGAAGCGGGCACACCACCGATCGCCGAAGCAGTCGGGTTCGGGGCTGCCGTCGAATACCTGCAGAAGGTGGGGATGGACGCCGTTCGGACCCACGAGATCGACCTCACCCGCTATGCGCTGCAACGGCTGGCGGAGATCCCCGATCTCACCGTGTACGGCCCCGCCGACCCCGACAACCGGGGAGGGGCGATCAGTTTCACGCTCGCCGACATCCACGCCCACGACCTGGCGACGATCCTGGACCAGGAAGGTGTTGCCGTGCGAGCGGGCCACCACTGCGCCAAGCCGCTCATGCGCCATCTCGAGATCCCGGCCACCGCTCGCGCTTCGTTCTACGTCTACTCGATCCGCGAGGAGGTCGACCAGCTCGTCGACGGTCTGCACCATGCCAGGGAGGTGTTCGGTGTCGCTTGAGGAGCTGTATCGCAGCGTGATCCTGGATCACTACCGCAACCCACGGCGTCGCGGGTCCATCGAAGGCGACCATGTCCACGCCGAGGGCCTGAACCCATCATGCGGTGACGAATTCGCTCTCGACATCGCCGTCGAGGACGGGACAGTGGTCGATGCCGCCATCCAGGGTCATGGCTGCTCGATCTCGCAGGCTTCGGGATCGATGATGGCCGAGGCCATCATCGGAAAGTCGTTGCTCGAGGTCGACGAGTTGATCCACAAGTTCAAGCTGATGATGGCGATCGAAGAGGGCGAGAACCCCATCGACGAGAGCAAGCCGGGCGCCGTCCTCGGCGACCTCGAGGCATTGCAGGGAGTGCGGAAGTTCCCGGTTCGCATCAAATGCGCCGATCTCCCGTGGGCCACGTTGCAGGACGCGCTCCGCGAGGTCACCGGATGAGTGACTCCGACAGGATCGAGGCGTGGCGCCTGATGATCACGGCCCAGCGGCGCCTGACCGATCGGCTTGGCGAGGAGCTGGAGAACAAGTTCGATCTGCCGCTGGAGTGGTACGACGTGATGCTCCATCTCTACGAGCAGCCCGATCGACACATGCGGATGCACGAATTGGCGGAGTCCCTGCTGGTCAGCCGAAGCGCCCTGACGAGGTTCATCGACAAGGTGGAGGGTGCCGGATTCGTCGAGAGACTGCCGGCCTACGAAGACGGTCGGGGCACCTACGTCGCTCTCACCGACGCCGGTCTCGAGGCGTTCACCCAGGCGGGCCGGGTACACCGGTCGGGAATCCTGGAGCACTTCGGCGCCCACCTCACCGACGCCGAGGTCCATGCCCTGCGAACGGGCCTCCGACGAGTGCTCGACGGCGGCTAGCCGAACACCACCGGGTGTTCGACAACGTGGATCTGGCTCCCGTCCTGTGCCGACTGCTCCCAAACGATCACGGCACCGGCGCCCTCGACATCAGGGTCGAGGATCACACTGAACGGGCCGTGGACACCGATTTCCGGCATCTGTGCCGCAGTGAAACTCTCGAGGACGATGCGCCCGTCGGCGTCGACGATGGTGTACATGAACTCGCCCTCGAACACCATGCCCATCCCGGCAAGGGTGAACGGAACGTCGACCGTTGCCCCGTGAGCGGGCTCCTCGATGAGGATCGCCGGAAGCAGCGAGGTGGTGTTGGCGCGGGTCCGTGGCTCGGAGACGTCGATGCCCTCACCACCCAGGAAGTCGATCACCGTCCCACCGACGGCGAAACGGACGGCATCGATGCCGTCGAACTGGGTAGTGGTCCACACGATCTGGGCGACCCGGCCCTCCATTGCCATAGATCCACCCCCTGAGGTGAACTGCTGAGAGAGATCGACGGTCGCCACTCCGCCGACCACATCGACTCCGAGGATCACGGTCCCGTCCGGGATGACGGAGCTGATGCCCATGTCGATCTGGTCCTGCGTCGGACCGACGACCAGGGCGTCGAGGGTGCTGATCAGCTCGTCGGCGCAGCAGCCGGGCACACCCGGCGTGATGGCTGCGAGGAATGGTCCATCGGGCTCGGTCGAATCGAGAAACATGAACATCGTGGCCGGCTCGGCGACCACGGGAGTTGTGGTCGTGGTGGTTGCTGTCGTGGTTGTCGTTGCCGCTGTCGTTGCCGTTGTCGTTGTCGTGGTGACCGGAGTTGTCGTGTCAACCGGTTCGTCGGAATCGCCACACCCGGCGAAGGCGAGAGCCACGACGACGATGAGGCTGAGAAGCCGTCGCATGTGGTCTCCTTTCTCGCCTCCATCTTCCACCCGCCACCACCCGCTGGGTAGGCCCGTGAGTTTGGGCCATTTGTCGGGAAACTTTCTCTAATCGAGGCCAACTGCAGCTTTTTTGTCATAGGTGGGGTTTACGTTGTGGGGTATGGAAGACGTGTTGACAGATGATCTGCGGTTGGTGTCCCGGGCGGAGTTGCTCGATGTGATCAAGACTCAGGAGCGGGTGATCGCGGCGGCTCGAGCCCGTCAGGTGTTTGTGTTGCGGGAGTTGTCGCGGCGGTCGTGGCCGGGGCAGACCGATGTCAACCGGTTGGCGCGTGAGTTGGATGTGTCGCGGTCGACGGCGGATGCGTTGTTGGAGACGTCGTATCGGACCCCCGAAGAGTCGGATCGGATGGTCGAGCTGGCGTCTGGGCAGGCGACGTTTGATCGGACTCATGCGTTGGCCAGGCTGTTTGTGGCGGGGGGACGGGACCCCGAGATGACAGAGGCCAAGGATCGGGACATTGCGGGGATCAACAAGATGGCGGCCCGGATGCGGCGGATCCGGCGTCGTGTTGAACGCCAAGCCCACTCCGAACGCCATGTCCGGACGTGGTTGTCGCTCGATGAAACCACCGGGTTCCTCTCTGGTCAGTTCACCGCAATGGATTGGCACACCGTCACCACGGCGTTGGATCACCGCGCCGACCAGATCCCCACAGATACCGGGTCTCGGGAGCAACGCCGCGCCGACGCCCTGGTGGCCTTCGCCAGAGACTGGCTCGACGGCACCGAACCTGTCGGACACGGCCATGTCGTGTCGGTCATGGTGGATGCTTCAGAGGCTGCCAACACGGGAGCCGAAACCGGAGTGCGATTGACTGGTGGGTCCCGTATCGGACCCGACACCCTCGACTCGCTCCTGTGTGAAGGCGCCGTTGAGGTCATGGTCGACCGCCACTCGGGGATGCCGCTGGCAGTGGGACCCACCACCCGGGTGGTGCCCCCCAAACTCCGCCGCTACATCCTGGGCCGCGACGGAGGCTGCACCATTGGAGGCTGCACCAGCAGCTACCGCCTCGAAGTCCACCACATCACACCCAGAAGCCAAGGCGGTACCCACGAACCGGGCAACCTGACCACTGTGTGCTGGTACCACCACCACATCGCCATCCACCGCAACGGATGCGCCATCGACCCCCAATCACCACCCCACAACCGCCGCATCATCCCCCAACCCGACTGGTGACGTGCAGCGCCCCTAGGAACCGGAAGCTGCGTCGACGGCTGCTCGCGGATCGAAGACCGGTCGCAGCGCCAGCACGGCAGACAGGTAGTCGACGGTCGTCTGGTCCCACACCAGATCACGGGGCGACACCAGCCCCTGATCGAACGCGGCGAGTGCGGCCGAGGTGTCGCCCTCGGTGACGTCGAGCAGCCAACCGAGGTACGCGACGGTCATCTGGATGTTCTCCGCCGGGATCGAAGGGTCGAGGGGGATGCCGACGATGCTGTCGGCGATGAACCCGAAGAGAACGGAGTCGAGCTGACCGATGCCGATCCCGGGCCCTTCGGCGTCGTTGTCCCACGCCGACTCGTGCCAGGCCACCGCCTTCGCCAGCTCGGCGGGGACGTTGTACTGCTCCGCCCATCGCTCGAACACGGTCCCCAGTGCCGCCCGCTCCGAGTCATCCACCAGGACGGCAGGGACCGGCGTCGGCTCATCGGGGGCGGCAGGCAACAACAGCACGGTGCCGATCTCCACAAGTGACGCGTCCGGGAACCCGTTGAGCGCCAGGATCTCGTCGACGGACACCCCGACCTCGGCGGCGACATCGTCCAGGGATTGACCGCGACCGACGCGATAGGCGCGCGGAGTGTCGAGACGGAGTCCCAGCACGTCCGATGCGACCGTCGTCGTAGTGGTGTCGGTCGTCGGCTCGGTCACGGTGGTCGAAGTCACGGCAAGCGTCGTGGTGGTCGTCGTGACGCCTGGAGCGGCCTCGGTGATGGCGGCGGCATTGTTGCCAGGGGTGAACAGCACCAGAGCAGCGGCGACGCCGAGCACCGCCCCGACCACCATCAGGCCAGAGAGGGCGGATACGACTCCGCGGGCGAAACGAGCAGTGCGGGACTCAGACATACGTGATTGTCGGCGATCGTACCAGCCGGGTACGCTCGCCCTCCGTGACCCTGAACCGGCCATCCATGGCACTCCTCATCGCGGTCGTGGTGGCGGTCTCGAGCTGTGCGGCGGGCGCATCGGGCAACCTCGCTTCGACCACAGTCCCCACCACCGACACAAACGCGACATCCACGTCTCCCACGTCGACACGGCCGCCACTCGACACCGAGCCCGTGTACGGCGGCACGCTGCGATATGGCATCGAGGCCGACTCGCTGACGCCGTGGACGCCTCAAGGAACTGCGGCGGCCGTGTCCGGTCACATGGTCATGCGTTCGGTCTACGACACCCTCGCCCTGCCCACCCGCGATCTGGAGGTCGAGGGCAACCTGCTCGCCGAGATCTCTCCCAACGACGACTGGACCGTCTGGACGCTCACGGTGCGACCCGGGATCGTGTTCCACGACCGCACCGAGCTGACCGGCGCCGTTGTCGCCGACAACCTGCAGCGCCATCGGCGCAGCTTCGTCACCGGGCCCTTCCTGACGAACGTCGCCGACATCTCTCACGACGACATGACGGTCACCATCACCATGCGCCAACCCTGGGTGACCTTTCCGTCGGTGCTGACGACACAGGTGGGGTACGTGGCGTCGTCGACCTGGTTGGCAGCCGTGGACGACGATCCCACCCTGGCCCTGGCGCCCGTGGGAACCGGGCCATTCGAGTTCGACTCGTATGAGCCTGGCGGGGTGTTCCGGGCAACCCGCAACAACGCCTACTGGCGAGAGGGTCTGCCGTACCTCGATGCGGTGGAGTTCACCCCGTTGCGCAACATCCGGGACCGATCCCAGGCCTTGCTCGACCAGGAGGTGGACATCATTCACACTTCCAATGGCGACGAGATCGCACGGTTCCGCGAGCGTCTCGGCGAGTTCTCGATGGTCGAGGCCGCCGAATTCGGGGAGACCACCTACATCATGCTCAACGCCGGGAATCCCACATCCCCCGTCAGCGACCGTCAGGTACGGAGGGCCATGGCCATGGCCCTCGACTACGAGCTGATCAAGCAGGGACGCAACGGCGGCATCCTGGATGTCGCCAACGGTCCGTTCAGCCCGGGCACGGTCGGCCACCTCGAAGACACCGGCTATCCCACCTATGACCCCGACGGGGCCCGGGCTCTGGTGGAAGCCTGGGAGGCGGTCAATGGGCCCCTTTCCATCACGTTCAC